>JADDYF010000025.1 GCA_015712185.1 Bacteroidales bacterium | reverse complement strand
GTTTTTGCCCCTCTTTGCCATGCCGCCTGAACGCCTGCCGATACCATATAGGGAAGGCGCAGAAGATGAAAGTCTGCCAGTGCTTCAAATCCGACCGAACTGAATGACTCAGCATACTTATGAACATAGTCTACAGCCAGACCACCGCCATCCTGCACCCTTAAGTAATAATTGTTTGTACCTCTGGCATAGTCGTAAAATAAACCAGCCCTTATCCTTTTAAGGTAAAACAGGCTCCAGATATTGAAATCGGGGCAAAGCAGCGGCATAACATAGTCAGCCGAAACAAAATTGATCTCTTCTGAAATGATATTCTTATAACCCCGGGGAAGATCGATCCTGTTAGGCATAAGGAATTTTTCAATTGTCTGGAAATCATTCTCATATCTTAGCTTGATTCCGTGGTTACGTAAAAACCCGGGGAAATAGAATGCGGTTCTCAGTGAGATACCTGATCCATAGAACTGCTTGTCGAAAGGATAAAGAGTGAAGTTCAGATCTACAACCTGAGCCCATCTGGGATAGATATCACGAAGCGATGAGGTATGATAATTGGAAAAATAAAATCTGCCGTTGATCTGGGTCTGCCCATAATCGTAGATTGAATCCTCCCTGTTGTAAATGTAATTGTTCTGGTAGACCGCTGAAAATGAAGGACGGAAAAACTGTCTGAATTTCCCTGCTGAAAAGGTTAGCGGCAGGGATAAGGTATTGGTAAAATAAATACCCGATCTGATATTTGTAGGATTACCTACGTCGCTTCCCATTTTATTGATACCCGGCTGGTCGCCGTAATCTATCCTTCCTTCATAGACAGGGTACCATCCTTTCCATGTAATCTGCGAATGGAATTTATGGCGTTCGTTGTAATATTCATAGCCAAAGGAAGAAATAAGGGTGCTTAGCTGGTTCTGGCTGAATAAGGTAACACCGGGCCTGATTGCCGTCGGATCTTCCTTTATTTCCTCGAGATCGGCATAGAATGGCAGCCAGCTATGAAACCGGAACAGGTGAAGCCACTTTCTGTATTTTTCAGGTGTATAGGTAGCTGAAGGCAACGTTGATTTTGTCAGGTCGGGAACTTTCACCTTATCTGCCATTAAAAACGCCGGGATTATCCGCCCGGCTTTTCCGGGTGTTATTGATTTCAGTTCTGCGGCGCATATATTGTTTCCTGAAATAGTATAATCACAGAAAATAATCGTGCCTCCGTCGAGTATGAAATCGGTGGCTCCGAATTTTGAGTTTGTGAGCCTTATGATACTCTTTCCCTTCGGCATCACATATATGTTTTCTGTACCTGATGAGGAACTGACAAAGAACAGCGAGTCGTGGCGCAGGAAAGAAGCCTGGAAGTCATCAGTGGTCTCTTTCAGAAGGGTCTCCCATGTCTGGTCGGAGAGCCTGAATGAGAGAATTCCTTCCCCGTCAGTTGTCAACGAAATAAGTGTAATTTTAGTCCCGTCCTCCGACCATTGAGGTCTCTGCAGTGCTGCGTTATCCGGGGCAGGGATCGTTCGCGCAACTTTCCCTGTGCCCAGGTTTAAAAGTACAAGGTTGTTCCTGTTATCGACAGTATTTTCAACGGCGGCAACAGTTTTTCCATCCGGTGAAACTGATGCGGACATATATCTTGTTCTCCATGTGAGCTGCTTTATGATCCTGTCGCGTATATCCATGTATTTTATCACAGAATAATTGCGGTTTTCCCACCTCGGATCAGGCTGGGTCTCAACCCACAAAATCACCCTCTGTGCTGATGAAATAAAATACGGGAAGAGATTACCCGGAGACTGGATCCTTTTCTCTGTTTTTGATGCTCCATCCAGAAGGACAAACTCGGGTGGTCTGTATAACGACGTCCTGACCGCAACAAATTTATTTTCGCCTACCCGGACAGGTGAAAAATAATTGGCGAAGTCCTTTCCTTTTGGCTTGTTAAGTATTTCATAGGATTCGGGACCCTTAAGGGAGATTTCCTCCGACCAGATACTTTTGAGTGTATCGAATGTTTGCAGATAAAGCTTTCGCTTGGTCAGACCGGTGTTGCCCAGGAGGCTGACGTTAACCGGATCGATGGTAAAGAACTGATTAGCAGAGAATCTTAGTACCTTGTTCCATGTCTGGCGATTATATCTTGCATGTGTCCATGCAACAATCTCATAACCGGTTCTGTAATGATCAGGAATATATTCCCTGAAGGATCCGTTGACTATTTTGTCATATTTATAAAGTTTGCCTCTGTCAACCGAAACAGCCTTCATCTGTTTCTCAAATGCAGGGCTCCGTCCCCTGCCTGAACTGCTGAGTACCGATTCGTTGAAGACTGCATCGCCTTCGAGGAACCACAGGGGAAGGAGTGCCGATACCACTCCCGGGAACTGTTCCCCGAATGGCACAGACATTACTTTTGAAAGGCCGGTGCTGAGCGACCGCATCTGGAGTACATGCGTAAGCTCATGTAATGCCAGTTGCCTGTTGGCATCGAGAGGAATAGTGTTCTGCTCGGGTGTCGGATAAACTTCCATCCGCTTTGGTGCCCATGCAACATATCCGTTCGACTGGGTGGTGAAATTGTGGATAATGATGGGAATTCTGAACTTCTTTTCGGGATAAAAGAGTGACAATCGCGAATATGCTTCATCGAGCGATCGTGCAAATTCAATACCCCCGGTTCCGTATTTTTCAGGGTAGATAACTGTAAACCTTCCCGTTTTTATCTGAAGCCATTTCAGTCGTGCCGGATCCTGTCCCGTATCATAATACTGAGCTGAGGAGGAAAGACCGGCCAGCAGAAATGTTACAGATATTATGATGAACGGGAATCTCATTGCAGGAATTAATAATCGGTCAAAAATAGCAAATTATGTGAGTAGTACAGTGATTGTTATGGTAAGAAAAAAAATAAGTAATTTCGTCGTTTAATCCTTTACAGTAGTTCCGGAAGAAAATCTTTTTAGCGAATGAAAAATTTCAGGTTGATAAATAATATATCAGGGTGGGTGGTATTTGTTGTTGCAGCTGTCACCTACCTCCTTACGATTGAACCCACCACCAGCCTCTGGGATTGTGGGGAGTATATCGCATCCGGCTATAAACTCGAGGTGGGGCACCCTCCGGGGAATCCTGTATTTATGGTTATGGCCAGGTTTTTCACGCTTTTCGCGGGAAATGATGTATCGAAAGTGGCTGCAACAGTAAATGCAATGTCCGCTCTTGTCAGTGCGTTTACGATTCTGTTTCTCTTCTGGACCATCACCCATCTGGCCAGGAAGATCCTGGTAAAGGATGAATCGCAGTTTAGTGCTGCAAGGATCACAGCAATAATAGGTGCAGGATTTACAGGCGCTCTGGCATTTACATTTTCCGACTCCTTCTGGTTTTCGGCAGTTGAGGGAGAAGTTTATGCTTCATCATCGATGTTTACGGCAGTGGTATTCTGGGCAATTTTAAGATGGGAAGATGTTGCTGATGAGCAATATGCCGACAGATGGTTGATCCTGATTGCTTTCCTGATGGGTCTTTCGGTCGGAATCCATCTGCTGAATCTTCTTGCGCTGCCGGCAATTGTCCTGGTATACTATTTCAGGAAGTTTGAATTCTCATGGAAAGGTTTTGCAGCTTCAATTTTGATGTCATTTATGATATTAGCCCTGCTGATCTGGGGAATTATACCCGGAGTGGTTACAATATCCACAAAGCTAGACCTTCTGTTTGTGAACAGAATAGGTCTGCCTGCTAACAGCGGGATGATCTTTCATTTCCTGGTTCTTTCCCTCCTTTTTGTATTTGCAATCAGATCCTCACTCTATTCAACTGATAAAGTCAGAACTGGCATACTTGCTATTGCTGCACTCTTTTTTGCCGGAATATGGATCGTATCGGATTCAGCATTTCTTAACATACTCATCCTTGCCGGCATATCGGGATTTATCTGGTTTATTGCCGGAAAGAGCAGGGTAGTGCTCAACACTATGCTTACCGCTATAACGGTTATTCTGATAGGATATTCATCCAATGCCATTATTGTGATAAGAGCTTCGGCCAATACACCGCTGAATGAAAACAATCCGTCAAATCCTTTCAGCCTTTTATATTTTCTGAACAGGGAACAGTACGGGCAGCGGCCTCTCTGGTACGGACCTTATTTCAATGCACCGCGGATTGATTATAAGACCGGCAAGCCTGTATACGCAATGGAGAATGGAAAATATGTTGTAACACATAAAGAGCTGGAACCTGTGTACGATGAAAGGTTTCTTACGGTCTTCCCGAGGATGTGGAGCGAGCAGAGCGATCATGCGGAAGTATACAGGGAGTGGGGAAAAGTCAAAGGGATACCGGTACAAGTAACTGATCAGGATGGTGAAAAAAGTATTATAAGGAAACCGCGTTTCAGCGAAAACCTGAGGTTCATGTTTTCCTACCAGTTCGGATATATGTATTTCAGGTATTTCATGTGGAACTTTGCCGGGAAGCAGAATGACACGCAGGGAACCGGCGGTGCGATCAACGGCAACTGGATCACCGGCATCAGGTTCCTGGATGAACCGAGAGTTGGAACCTACGACCTGCCTGCCGACCTGAAGAATGATACATCAAGGAACAGGTATTTTCTTTTACCGTTCCTTTTGGGGATTGCAGGGCTGTTTTATCAGCTGAACCGCGACAACAAAAACTGGTGGAATGTGCTGCTTCTGTTTATCCTGACCGGAATGGCGATTATTTTTTACCTCAACCAGTATCCGAACCAGCCAAGGGAACGGGACTATGCATATGTGGGATCGTTTTACTTTTATTCAGTATGGATAGGCCTTGGATTGCTTGCGTTATTTGAAGGTGTCCAAAGAATCACCGGAGAGAAGGTTGCAGCTCCGCTGGCTGGTATTATCTGCATACTGGCTGTGCCTGTAGTGATGGTTTCGGAAAACTGGGATGACCATGACCGGTCGGGAAGATTCCTGGCAAGGGACGTGGCATTCAATTACCTTAACTCATGTGCTCAGGATGCGATACTCTTCACGAACGGCGATAATGACACATTCCCTTTATGGTATGCTCAGGAAGTAGAGGGAAAACGAACCGATGTGCGTGTCTGCAACCTTATGCTTCTCAATACCGACTGGTATATCGACCAGATGAAACATAAGGTTTATGAATCAGACCCCCTCCCTGTGACCCTGCCGGTTCAGAAATACTATGATGGAATCAACAATCAGGTTTTCATTTTTGAGAAGACCAAGGACCCGGTCGATATCAAAACAATCATCGATTATGTGAAAAGTGAAAACAAGGCAACAAAAGTTCAGATATCACCCGATGAAATACTTGACATAATACCATCGCGGACCATACGTATCCCTGTTGACAAAGCAAAGGTGCTTGCATCAGGCACTGTCAAGGCTGAGGATTCTGCCAAAATCGTACCGTATATCGATATCAGACTTAAAGGGAGTTCAATCCTGAAGAGCCAGCTGATTGTACTTGATATAATAGCCCATAATAACTGGGAAAGGCCGATCTATTACGTGACAGGCTATCACAGCGATGCCCTGGGGCTTGAGGAATACCTTCAGCTTGAGGGTCTTGCATACCGGCTTGTACCGATCAAATCAGAAAATAAGAGCTGGCTCGATTATGCCAGGATAGATACTGATATTCTGTACGGAAATATGATGAAGAAATTCATCTGGGGTGGAGCCAACGATCCGTCGGTGAATATCGATTATCATCACAGGCGGACAATACTGGTAGTAAAAGCGAGACTTAATTATTCAAGACTTGCCAAAGCATTGGCTAAAGAGGGGAAAAACGAAAAAGCCCTTGAGGTACTTAATTACTGCATGGAACAGTTTCCTCTTGAGAAAATTCCCTATGATCCATACGTTGCTGACCTGATTGAAGGATATTTTGCAGCAGGTGACACTTCAAAGGCTGTGGATATGACAATAGCAATGCGTGATTACAACTTTGAACGTCTCGATTATTTCCTGAAACAGGATCCCTATATTATGCTATCAGCCGATTACGAGATCAGATCTGCCATTCAGTATACTTCAGTAGTGGCAAATGCCTGTTCACAGTACGGAAAGAAAGACCTGGCGGACGAAATAAACAAAAGACTGGAGGATTATTACTCGGGTTATGTAAATATGCAGAAGATGGCAGAATGACAACTTAAAAACCTCTAAAGGAGCGGGGCAACGATCTCCTGTTTCAGGTATTTTTCAAGAAGTGTAAAGATCTTTTCAGGGTAAACAGGTTTAAGAATATATTCATTTGCTCCTGCCAGATATGCTTCGGTTTTCGATTGTTCTGAAGAATAAGCTGTAATCATCAGGACAGGAACATTTTTTCTTCCCTTGCGGAATATCCGCAGGCATTCGATACCGTTTATAAGCGGAACCAGGAAATCCATTATGATAAGATCAACTTTTATGCCGGGATCATTTATGTAATCAACAAATTCCTTCCCGTTCTGCAGAACTTTAATATTGGCTCTGGTGGATGCCAGCAGAGTTTCGTAATACCTTACTGACGGCAGATCGTCCTCTACAATTATAATATTTTTATCAGCCAACTGTAAGTCGTTGATATTCAGGGACATGGTTAGGTTTTGATAAGACAGTATAAATTTACGAAAAATAATTTAAATAAGATTATTTTCCACCGCTGATATTAACAATTTATCAACAGATCTGGCTTTAGGGCGTTCCTAATGTATTCGGTTTCTTATATAAAATTGTGCAATTTCGTCATAATAAACCCTGTTTGACTATGTTCAGGCTTACCGTGCCACTAAAATCCTTCTTAATTACTTACAGATCCGTTCTTCTTTCAGTCATTACATACTGTCAGGCCGGATTTGACAGTCCCCGGGTGGACGATGTTACTCTGATTGGGATCCGATATTAGTCACATTCCCAGGCAGTCCTTGTATTGCCTATCAAAACGTCATCCATTGCCTCTATTGCAAGAAGATCAGTTCCGCAATATTCCGCCAGGGACCCTTCATGGTCATAAACGTTATTGATATATGTGACCTGCCTGCAGGTTTTACAGGTATCTTCACAGGATATGAAGGTGCATGTACATATGATGAACAATGCTGCAAATAATGGTATTCTTTTCATACCGGCTCTGTTTCAATGCAAAATTATTAAACTGTATTCCAATAGAACGGATAAAGGTTAAAAAGGTTGCTTTAATGCTGTATTTATGAACATTCCATGCATCATTCCTGAAAATCCGAAGTCTCTTAATCAGGAATGAAATAATTGTTAAATTGTATTAAAATCGAATGTCATGGAAGAGATGAAAGGTTCAAGAATGAGAAAACATGTCACTGTGGTGGGTGCGATCCATATTGGCTTTGGAATTCTCGGTTTGATCGGAGCACTTGCTGTATTCTTTGCGATTCATTTTGCGAAAGGTTTTATCCCTCCTGAAGAAGGAGAGGTCCCGGTCATGGTATTAAAGTTTCTTGCAATAAGCCTTCCGTTACTGATCGGATTTATGTCAACACTCGGCCTTGTTGGAGGTATAGGGCTTCTTTCGCTTCAGGTATGGGCAAGATACCTGATCATTGTGGTCGCAGCCCTGGGTTGCCTTAACATACCCATCGGTACACTGAAAGGTGTTTACTCTTTATGGGTGCTTCTGCAGGATGATACAATAAAACTATTCGAAAAAGTATAAGCTTTCCGATTCTGTAATTCCGGTGAGGCTGCTTTAAAAGTCAGTTTATCCGCTTTTGCAACAGGGAGCAGGTTTGCACGGATTTGAT
>JADDYF010000173.1 GCA_015712185.1 Bacteroidales bacterium | reverse complement strand
ACCTCTTTTCCAATTACTTGCAAAAAGTCTGTCCAGGACTGATTTAATAGACGCAGGATCGGTACCAATAAGCTCATTTGTCCCAATCGATATAGTCTCAGGTCGTTCAGTGGTATTTCGGAGCGTAATACAGGGAATCCCCATGACTGTTGTCTCCTCGGTTATGCCGCCTGAATCGGTGATTACTGCCTTTGAGTGCTCCACCAGGTAGTTGAATTCAAGATAGCCGAGGGGCTCGATCAGATGAAGGTTCTGTACAGATTGAAGGGGAGATCCTCCTTCGCCAAGGCTACGGAGGACAAGGGAGGGGGAGAGGGGGAGAGAGGGAGACTTTGAAATATTACTCAGGTTCAGACCGGCAATAATTTTTGCGGTACGGGGATGCACAGGGAATATAACCGGAAGTCCTTTTGATGCATCAATTATTGCATTAAGGAGTTTCTTTAGTTTTTGATCATCATCAACATTAGCAGGTCGGTGCAGGGTCAATACCAGATAATTCTTTTCGCTTAGCTGAAGCTTGTCACAGAGATCAGGCTTGCGGAACCTGCTCCTGTTTGCCATCAACGTATCAATCATAACATTACCAACAAAGAAGATGCTTTCTTCAGGTACCCCGGCTGCTTTTAGGTTTTTGTTGGCAAACTCACTGGTTGTGAAGAAATAATCAGTCAGGCAATCAGTCACCATCCTGTTGATTTCCTCCGGCATGGTCAGGTCAAAGGAACGGATCCCGGCCTCAACATGTGCCACCTTTGTGTTTAGTTTATTTGCCACTATTGCACAGGCCATTGTCGATGTCACATCGCCCACAACCATGACCAGATCTGCCGGATTTGCCATTAACTCCTTCTCAAAGGCAACCATTATAGCGGCTGTCTGCTCTGCCTGTGTACCTCCATTACAATTAAGATTAACATCCGGTTCAGGGATATTAAGCTCCTCAAAAAACGAATCGCTCATATTCCTGTCATAATGCTGCCCCGTATGCACCAGCCTGTAACTTATTTTGCTTGCTTTTCCCTTCCGCCTCCCGCCATCCGCCTTCTGCCTTTCTATCGCATGAATAATCGGAGCAATTTTCATAAAGTTAGGACGTGCACCGGCAATTATCGTCAGTTTCATTACCTGGATCGACCTGTAAATATTATGGTTATGACATTATAATTGTTACTATCTTCTGGACTTAATAATCGAAAAAATGTCTTCTATTGTAGCTGATTTTCTAAGATCATCACCGGTGAAATTTACATTATATTCATCATTCACCATACCAATGATAAGAAAGGCCGATAAGGAAGAATAACCTGCAATTTCTCTGAATTTTACTTCTGGTTTAATTGTCTCAGGATTTGCATCTTCAAAAATCTCTTTTAATCTGTCAACAAAATTCTGTAAGTCCATTGCTCCTGTATTAAAAATTAAACATATCTATTATTACTTCTCTTTGGTTTTAATAATCTTTTGGATTCAGTGTATACTACTAAATATAAATGTGTTCCTGACCGGACTCAAGCCAAATACGCGGAAATATCTTCTTCATTCAAATTATAAAAGCTGATTGAACTCTTTTGCGGTATTGCAACGCTTAAATAATAATCACTCAGTTTCAATGAATATATATAATATTCATCAAAAACAGAGTTATAATCTAAACTGTCAAATGATTCCTTTTTTATAAAATTTACCGGCTCAGATACATTTACATCGCTTAGACTATTTATTATTCCGGTGCCAATTGCTTTTAGAAGCGCTTCCTTACGAGTCCACAACATAAAGAACCTCCCGGTTTCATCATCTTTCGATTTTTGCATGAATTCATTTTCTGCCTTGCTGAAATACGTTTTTGAAACAGAACGGGTGTCTAATCCATCCCTGATCTTCTCCAGATCTACGCCCACAGGGTAATCCCTGGCAAATGCAATTACAAAAGCCTCCCTGGTATGTGCAATATTAAAGAACGCCTGATCATCCTGTAAAGCAGGCTTGTTGTTAGGTCCTTTAACAAATGATAAACTTAATGGATCAATATTCAGGTTAACCGCCAGGATCAGTCTCAGCAATGCATGACAATATATATATGTCTTTCTGTCTTTATCAGAATAAAACCTTTCTGCCCTCAGTTGTTCATCATTCGTAATATAATGCTTTAAATATGAAAACCTTGAATCAAGACTTTCTGTTTCAGCATAAAAAACCTCTACTTTAGTTGATGTGCACTTTGCTTTGTTTAAGGGATTATTGCTAAAATAACACCTGATACAATTTGAAGATGGTATAACAGACATAAAAAATAATCAGCACTAACGTCTTGTGCGGTTTAAATCTGAAAATGTTTGAAATTCAATTGTTTATCCCAATAAAACTTTCATGAACTCACTTCCTTATTTTCCCCTTTCAATCACACGTACTCACCCCCTTTTATTCCCCCTCTCAATCACATGTACTCACCCCCTTTCATCCCCCTCTCTGCCCGGGATCACATGTACTCACCCCCTTTTAT
>JADDYF010000004.1 GCA_015712185.1 Bacteroidales bacterium | reverse complement strand
TATCCAGCCTGATAAGATCTTTACTTATCCTGTCATTTACGAATTGCATTCAATATTCCTGTACGCCCTGATATTGTTTTTTGCCTGGACTCCATTAATATTACTGACAAGCTTTTTATTGGGAAAGGCTAAATCTCTTAAAATAAGGTTATTACCATGGAGCATCACTAATATCCTGGCAGGTATGGCTATAATTGTTCTGATGGCTGTTGTGGTTTGGAAGCGTGCTTATAATAAAATGGCAGATATGATGCTGGGAGTTGATCATTATGCTCAGCAAGCGGAATGGAATAAGCTTCTTAAGCTTTCAGACCGGTACCCGGGGTATAATACTCTTGTGATCTACTATACCAATCTGGCTTTATACAAGTCAGGTAAACTGATGGATAAGATGTTGAATTATCCTCAGATCGGTTCGCAGGGATTAAGGTTGAAATGGCAGCGTAATTTAAATCTCTTCTTTGGAGGAGAACTCTTTTCTCAATTAGCATATAATAATGAATCAATCCATTGGGCTTTTGAGGCTCTGGTGGCAAAAGGACTTAATCCGCGTTCTCTGAAGAAATTAACTGTCGGGTGTATTGTAAACGGAAACTATGACATCGCACAAAAATATCTCAACCTGCTGAACAGGACTTTTTTTTACAGGAAATGGGCACAAAAGCATATCAGATATCTGTCTGATCCTGCCCTGATGGAAAAAGACCATGAATTATCCCAATACCTTGATTTACTGGTCATCTCCAATTTCTTTTCAGAGGTAAACGGCCTGAATCTGCAGGATCTACTGAAAAACCATCCTGAAAATAAAATGGCGTATGAATATCTGCTGGCTTCATTGCTTCTCGACAGAGACCTTGATGGTTTTGCCAATGCAGTTCAGAATCTTGGATATTACGGTTATAAAACTATGCCTCTGCATATTGAGGAAGCATTGATCTTTTATAATTTTTATGAAAACAAGAACCTGGTTCCTGAAGGTTATTCCTTCAGGCAGGAAACTATAAACAGGTTTAGCGATTATGCGAGAGCTTACACAGCATACAGAAGCGACCGCAAAACAGCTGCATTTGAGCTGGGCAAAAGATATAGAAATACTTACTGGTATTATCTGCAGTTCCCTAACAATTGACTAAGATGACAAGAAAGAGAGTCCTGACGGCATGGATTGCGAAAATTTATGTGTTTTGTTCTATCATTCTTTTTGCTGCAACAAGTTGCAACAATAGAATGCCTGCTTATGATGAATTAAATCAGGATGCAGTTTTAAATCCTGATTATACATCAGTTACAATTCCTCCAAACATTGCTCCTTTGAACTTCAGGATAAATGAAATAGCAGATGAGTATCTAGTCAGGTTTCATAATTCAGCCGGCATTGGTTTCATAGTTCATTCAAAAGATGGAAGAGTCAGAATCCCGATAAAGAAATGGAGGAGTTTATTATCGGCTTCAGTTTCAAAGGAATTTTATATGGATATTATTGTCAGGAGATCGGAACAATGGCAAAGATTCAATCCGGTTACAAATTTTGTCGCACCTGATTCGATTGATAGGTATCTGGTATACAGGCTTATCGATCCGGAATTTGAGACGTGGAACGTAATGGGTATTTACCAGCGAAATCTTGAGAACTACAGGGAAACACCGCTCCTGCTTAACAGGGTGAGTGACGGTAATTGCATAAACTGCCACACATTTTGCAGAAACAGCAGTGAAACCATGATGTTCCATATGAGGAGTGAACATGCGGGGACTGTAATCTATCGTGATGACAAACTGTTCAAGATAAATACCAAAACAGATAGTACAATAGCCCCGGGGATGTATCCTGCGTGGCATCCGTCCGGAAATTATATTGCCTTCACAACTAACAGAATCGTACAGAGTTATCACGCAATACCAGGGAGAACTGTCGAAGTTTACGATACCCTGTCGGACATTGTTATTTACGATGTAAACAGGAATATAATTACCAGCTGCCGGACTCTCTCCGATCCCGAACATCTCGAAACATTTCCCACCTGGTCGCCTGACGGAAGTTATCTCTATTATTGCTGTGCCGATAAACACTTTATCAGGAGGCCGGATTATGAGAGTTTCATGGATACACACAGCCGGATACGATATGATCTCCTGCGTATTGCTTTCAATAAAGAAAATTGCACTTTTGGAGATGTCGATACGGTTCTGAAAGTATCTGATCAGGTATGCAGTGTCTCTTTTCCAAGGATATCACCTGACGGCAGATACATCCTTTTTTGTAAGTCTGAACATGGGAATCTGACCATATGGCATCCCGAAAGCGATCTGTATCTGCTTGATTTACTAACTGGTATTGTGACCAGGCCCGAAATCAACAGCAACAAATCTGAAAGTTTTCACACATGGTCATCCACCGGTAGGTGGATAGTGTTCAGCAGCAGGCGTGATGATGGATTGTTATACACAAGGCCTTATTTTGCCTATTTTGACACCTCAGGGCAGACACATAAACCGTTTGTGTTACCTCAGAAAAGTACAGAGTTATATTCTAAGATAATGAAATCCTTTAATCTTCCCGAGCTTGTAACTTCCAGGATAGAATTAAATCCCCGGAAATTTGCCGGAATTATTAAAGCACAAGCTGTGAATGCGAAGTATCAGAGCTTTTAAGATACATAATGTATAACCTCTTAATTATAAGCTAATGAAAGTAAAAATTATCAGAACATGTTTATTGATTCTCACCTGTATAGTGATGATGGCATTTATGCCCGGCAGTGAGAACACAAAAAAACCAATTTACCTGAACACCGCGTATTCTTTTCAGGAGAGAGCTGCTGACCTTGTGTCAAGAATGACTCCGGAAGAGAAGCAAAGTCTTCTGGGTAACACTATGCCTGCAGTTCCCCGATTGGGGATTAATGCCTATGATGTATGGGGTGAGGCACTTCATGGTGTGTTAGGCAGGACTTTTATCAGCGGCAGGACGGCTACTTCATTTCCAAACAGTGTTGCCCTGGGATCTTCATGGGATCCGGAACTGATGAAACGCGAGACTTCGGTCATTGCCGACGAAGCCAGGGGTTTTAACTACGATGTCATTTACACCCTTACCTACTGGTCGCCGGTTGTTGAACCCGTAAGGGATCCAAGATGGGGAAGAACAGGAGAATCATTCGGAGAAGATCCTTTCCTGGTTTCACAGATAGGAAGAGGTTTTATACAGGGTCTGATGGGGGACGATCCGGTTTACCTTAAAGCCGTCCCGTGCGGGAAACATTACTTTGCAAACAACTCCGAATTCAATCGTCATACAGGAAGCTCGGATATGGATAACAGGGACATGAGGGAATTTTATCTGTTCCCTTACAAAACACTTATCGAAAAGGATAAGCTTCCGTCAATTATGACCTGTTATAATGCGGTGAATGGAGTACCTATGTCAGCTGATAAATATCTTGTAGATACAATAGCCAGAAAGACATACGGACTTGATGGTTATATAACAGGAGACTGTGGCGCAATCTCAGATATTTTCACGGGTCATAACTATGTAAAAAGCAACGCCGAAGCAGCGGCATTGGGGCTGAAATCAGGAGTCGACACTGATTGTGGCAGCGTATACCAGACAAGTGCCCTCGAGGCAATAAAACAGGGTCTGATCACCGAGGCAGATATGGATCTGGCCCTTACAAATATGTTCACAGTCAGGATGAGATTAGGTGAGTATGATCCAAAAAGCAAAGTTCCCTATGCAGGAATACGTCCAAGTATTATCAACGATCCTGCTCATAATGAACTGGCAGTTGAAGTAGCAACAAAGACTCCTGTTCTTTTAAAGAATAATCTGGTAACTAAAACCGGCAGAAAGGCACTCCCTTTAAAGGCTGGTGAAATAAAGAAAATTGCAGTTATCGGGCCTCAGGCAGACAGAGTGGAACTTGGACCCTATTCGGGATCACCCGAAGCTTCAGTCAGAGTTTCTCCTCTGGCAGGTATCAAGAATTATCTTGAACAGAATAAAATCAATACGGAAGTCACCTATATTGCAGGCGGTAATACTGCTAAAAATAGCGAATTCCTCACCCTGATCAGATTTTCAATTGTAGGCGGAGATGGCGCTGTTAAAGAATATGACGCAACCAAATTTGATGATGCCGCACAGGGTGTGCTCCTTGGCGCCAGACAAGGACAGTCTGTCACCATGAGAGGGATCAAGGATGGAGACTGGACTTCTTATAATAATATAAATATTTCAAATATTGATTCAATAAGATATAGTCTGAATGTTTCCATCGGAGGGACAATTGAAGCCAGACTTGGGTCATCGACCGGGAATCTGGTCGCGACTGCGAATGTTACAGGTCCTCAGCAAGGTTCGGGAGGATTTGGTGGTTTTGGCGGTTTTGGAAGAACAAGAACTGTTGCTGCTAAATTAAATTCTCTCGGTATAACAGGTCCGCAGACATTGGTTTTCGTCTTCCGCGCACCCGAAGCAGCCGCTGTTGATAAAGAGACCATAGCTCTTGCTGCTTCAGCAGATGTTGCACTTGTTTTTGTCGGAACCGATGAAAGGACTGCCACTGAAGAATCTGACAGATTCACCCTGCAATTACCCGGCAACCAGTATGACCTTATTAAATCAGTTGCAGCTGCCAATCCTAATACTATTGTTGTAATGCAGTCGCTCGGAATGGTTGAAGTTGAACAGTTCAGGGATCTTCCGAATGTGGCGGGGATAATATGGACAGGATTTAACGGTCAGGCCCAGGGCACAGCAATGGCAAAGATTCTTTTCGGTGATGTAAATCCCGGTGGAAAACTTAATGCAACCTGGTACAAATCGGTTAACGATCTTCCGCTTATCACCGACTACAATCTGAGAGGCGGGCAAAGTAAAACAGGCAGGACCTACTGGTATTTCAACAAACCGGTTTCCTATGAATTCGGATTTGGTCTCTCCTATACCACGTTTGAGTATAGTAATTTCAGCATCAGTAAAAATGCTATCACACCTAATGACAAGATCACTGTAAGCGTCGATGTAAAAAATACAGGGGCTGTGGATGGAGATGAAGTGGTGCAGGTATACGTCAGAACGCCGGATTCTCCTCCATCTCTGGAGAGGCCGATCAAGAGACTTAAAGGGTTCCAGAGGGCAACGATTGCAGCAGGACAGACGAAGACAGTCTCAATAGAAATAGATTGTGCAGATCTGTGGTTCTGGGACAGCAGGAATGACAGGATAATATTTGATCAGGGCAAATACATCTTTGAGATAGGAGCATCATCGAAGGACATCAAAGGCCAGGCAGAGGCTACAATGAGCGGTACTTATAATGCGGTATTGAAGACTGTTGTTGCTGAGTGCGGCAAGGTGGTATTAAGACCGGGTAATACGATACAGACAAGTGTCACTGCTGCTATGTCGGATGACAGTTTCTATAACATAAAAAATGCAAAAGTAACGTACAAGAGCAATAATCCGGCAGTTGCAAGTGTGGATGAAAAGGGGTTGGTAACAGCAAAGGGGGTTGGAACAGCATCGATATTTGCATATATTACGGTTAACGGGAAGACAGTGTCGGACAGTTATCCCCTGAAGATAATGCCAGATCTGAAACCGGCATCTATATCAGTCAATGGAAAGAATGTTTCCGGTTTCAATCCTGCTGTCAAGGCTTACAGTTATCTTCTGAAGGCTGGTTCGGGTGTCCCTGCTGTCAGTGCTGCTGCGGCCGGTACCGATATTTCAGTTAATGTTGAACAGGCCAAAGGTGTTCCGGGAACGGCAGTGGTAATACTGACAGATAATATTACTCTGGAAAATAATTACTACAACATAAACTTTGGAGCTAAATCTGTCAATGATGAATTTGACGGCAACTCACTGGCCAGCCACTGGATCTGGGTAAGGGAAAATCCCACTCACTGGAGCCTCACCAAAAAATCCGGATCACTGGTCATCACAAGTGATAAAGGCGATATCGTTTCAACAAACAATAATGCTGAGAACATTCTTCTGCAGAGTGCAAACACTGACTGGACTGTAGAATCAAAGGTCGTATACTCAAGAAGACCGTCAGGTTTTGCTCAGAACGGTGGAATTCTGGCATACCAGGATGATGATAATTTTGTAAAGCTGGTATACAGGGCAGGCGGCAGAAGAGGAATGGGTGGATTTGGTGGATTCGGTGTACCAGGCGGTCAGGGAGTTCAGCCGGGCTCAGTGGAGCTTATTGTGGAGAAGTATGGTTACCAGACATCTGCAGCTGTGCTAAGTATGGCAGATATAATTAAGGATGATAATACACTGATATTGAAACTGGATAAGAAAGGTACTCTTTACGTTGCATCCTGCTCAGCGGATGGCAAGATTTTTAAAGCAATCGGTGCGGCAGACATTATGTTAAAGGATGTAAAAGCAGGAATGATAACCTGCGACGGGGTGGTACCTGCCAGAATGGGAAATTTCCCGGGTATGCAGCAACAAACCAGCCAGCCTGAAACACCATTTGAAGTTGCTTACGACTACTTCCATATCATCAACAAAGGTCTTAAGTAATGTTTCTTAATCCTTTCATATGATCTCAATATAGAATCAATATTATGAAAAAGAGATTATGTAAACAAGGGCTTTCCTTTCTCTTTTGCCTGGCAGTAATCGTATTTATTGGCGGATGCAAGGGGAAGATCCAAAAGTCTCTTTATCTTGATACAAGTTATTCTTTCGAAGAGAGGGCTGCCGACCTTGTATCAAGATTCACTATCGAGGAGAAGCAAAGTCTTCTAGGCAACACTATGGCAGCTGTTCCCCGGCTCGGAGTAAATACTTACTATGTATGGGGCGAAGCTCTTCATGGTGTAGTTCCAATGTTCAATCCCTATGCCGGACAGGCAACTTCATTCCCAAACAGCGTAGCGATGGGATCTTCCTGGGATCCGGCACTTATGGAAAGGGAGACTTCAATAATTTCTGACGAAGCCAGGGCATTTAATAATCCGGTGATAGCCAACCTGACATTCTGGTCCCCGGTTGTTGAACCCGTTAGAGATCCCAGATGGGGCAGAACAGGCGAATCCTTCGGCGAAGATCCTTTTCTGATCTCACAGATCGGGGGCGGTTTTGTACGTGGTCTGATGGGCAGCGATCCCGTTTATCTCAAAGCCGTTCCATGCGGCAAACATTACTTCGCAAACAACAGTGAATTCAACCGTCACGTAGGAAGCTCCGATATGGACGACAGGGATATGAGAGAATATTATCTCTCGCAATACAGGAAGCTTATTGAGAAGGATAAACTGCCCAGTATCATGACCTGCTATAACGCAGTCAACGGAATTCCCATGTCGGCAAATAAATATCTTGTCGATACAATAGCACGCAAGACGTATGGTCTCTATGGCTACATCACCGGTGACTGCGGAGCCATCCAGGATATACAGACAGGTCATCTCTATGTTAAGACAGGTGCTGAAGCAACAGCTCTGGGTCTGAAATCAGGGGTTGATACCGACTGTGGCAGCATTTACCAGACAAGCGCTATTGATGCACTGAGCAAGGGTTTAATAACAGAAGCAGATATCGACCGTGCCCTCGTCAACATGTTCACTGTGCGTATGAGAATCGGAGAATTCGATCCTCCTTCAAAAGTCCCGTATTCTGCGATCGACTCGACAGTTGTGAATTCTCCGGATCATGTGACATTTGCTGCTGAGGTTGCGAAAAAAACCCCCGTACTTCTTAAAAATATTAATAAGAAAGATTCTGACAGGAAGATTCTTCCGCTCAATGCTTCTGAGCTCAGGAAAATTGCTTTGATAGGTCCACAGGCAGATAAGGTTGAACTTGGACCCTATTCCGGAATGCCTCCTGACAAAAACAGGGTAATCCCCTTATCCGGGATAAAGAGCTTTCTGTCTGCCAAGGGATCGACCACCGAAGTTGTTTATAAAGAAGGTGCAAACACAGTGAACAACAGTAATCTATTCAATGTCAACTACTTTGAAATAGTTAAAAATGACGGATCTTCAGCAAGATTTGATGCTACAAAGTTTATGGCATCATCAAAGGGGATAGCAATTGGGACAGGGGCTCTGCCTATACCATCGCTTAAAAATATCGGTGACGGCAGCTGGACTTCATATAAGAATGTGAATGTCAGCAATATGGAAAGCATAAATATTAATCTTTCCATACCGGGTGACGGAGGTTCGATAGAAGTACGAAAAGATTCCCCGGCAGGAGCACTGCTGGCCTCATTTGATATTAAGCCACCTCAGGGCAGATACGGAGGATTTATGCCTTCACTAATAAATGCTAAAACAACCGGGAAAGGAGTATCGGGAAACCAGACTCTATGCCTGGTATATCGGGCTCCTGCAAAACAACCAATAGATAAGGAAGTGACCGATCTGGCTGCATCATCAGATGTTGTCATTCTGTTTGTGGGGACAGACGACAAAACAGCCAATGAGGAGGCTGACAGGCTTTCACTGGTTCTGCCCGGCAACCAGTACGAACTGATCAATGCAGTGGCAGCTGTCAATCCCAACACTGTCGTGGTAATGCAGACACTGGGTATGGTTGAAGTCGATCAGTTTAAGGATAATCCAAATGTGGCAGGAATAATCTGGACGGGATTCAACGGTCAGGCTCAGGGCACAGCAATGGCAAACATACTCTTTGGCGATGTTAATCCCGGAGGAAAACTTAATGCAACCTGGTATAAATCTGTCAACGATCTTCCACCCATAACCGACTATAATCTCAGAGCCGGAAAAGACAGGAACGGAAGGACATACTGGTACTTTAACAAGGATGTATCATATGAATTTGGGTACGGATTATCCTATACGACTTTTGAGTACAGCAACTTCATCATCAGCAACAATGCTATTACTCCCAATGACAGGGTCACAGTAAGCACTGATGTGAAAAACACAGGAAGTGTGGATGGTGATGAGGTAATCCAGATATATGTGAAAACACCAGATAGTCCTGCTTCGCTTGAAAGACCGATAAAGAGACTTAAAGGATTTCAGAGAGTGACTATCCCTGCCGGACAGACTAAAACAGTATCTATAGAGATAGATTGTGCAGATCTGTGGTTCTGGGATGGCGCAAATGACAGGATAATGTTTGACCAGGGTAAATATATATTTGAGATCGGCTCCTCATCAATAGATATCAGGGGAACGGTGGAAGCTGCAATGAATGGAGAATATACTCCCGTGCTGAACACTGTGGTTGCAGAGTGCGACAGGGTGGTATTGAAACCGGGTAATACCGTTCAGACAAGTGTATCAGCTTCGTTGTCGGACGACAGTTTCTACAATCTGAAGGATGCGAAAGTAACCTACAGGAGCAATAATCCGGATGTCGCCGGTGTCAATGAAAACGGACTGGTAACAGCAATAGCACAGGGTGTTGCAACAATCATCGCCGAGGTAACAATCAATGGAGTGACAAAATCAGATAGCTATCCGTTAAAAGTGATGGCAGATTTAACGCTTACATCAATAGAAATGAATGGACAGAAATTAGAAAATTTCAGCCCTGACGTTCGTGCCTACAGTTATCTTACTGAAGATTTTTCAGCCAAACCTCCGCAAATAACCGCTCAGCCTTCAGTTCCGGAAACAACGCTAAAAATTACCCAGGCAAATGCAATACCCGGAACTGCACTAATAACCCTTACTGATAATGTAACCGGGCAGACAGGTATCTATGCAGTCAATTTTGGTACGCCATCCATTGGAGATAATTTCCTGTCCGATTCTATCAGAGAAAAATGGAGTTGGGTAAGAGAGGATCCGGCGAACTGGAGCCTTACCGAAACAGAACGTTATCTTACAATTACAGCCCAGGAAGGTGATATAAAAGGATCGGCCAACAATGCAAAGAATATCCTTCTGCAGAGTGCGAACACTGACTGGGTGATAGAATCGAGGCTTGAGTTCTCAAAAAGACCTTCAAGACCTGACCAGCAGGGAGGAATTATTGCCTATCAGGATGATGATAATTATGTCAAGCTTGTCTATACCAACTCAACCAAAGGATTTATGGGAGGAGACGAACTTATTGAACTTCTTATCGAAACCCAGGGCTCTCAGTATTCTGCAGCAAACGTAAAAACGTTGGGTTTGGTACCTGATGACCTCGCCATCGTGTTCAGACTTGAGAAGAAAGGAAGCAGGTACACTGCCTGGTATGCGACAGGTGGAGGTGATTTTGTCCTTCTGGGATCAACGGATGCCGTTTTAAGCGATATTAAAGCCGGTTTGATTGCCTGCGACGGGGCACCTGTCCCTATGGGTGGTATGTTTGCCCAGATTATGGACGCCTTTGCACCCGCACCTGAACAGCCACTCAAGGTCAGGTTTGATTACTTTAATATTGGTAATATGGGTAATTAGTTACTGTGAATAATTAGTACTTTTGCCAGCTCCGGATTACCCGGAGCTGGCTTTGTTTAATCTCAAAATATGTCATTGCTGCTAAACCGAATTATCAATCTGATTATTGGTGGATTTATCTGGCTGGTACTGGCAGAAATGCTTTTCATGAACTCTGCTGCGGCAGGAAATAATAAAGGTTATCGGGATATTTTGTTTTACCATGGAAAGTATATTGCTGTGGGTACTGACGGAAGGATCGATTATATTACCAATTCGGGAGAAAAAACCGCAGTCCTCTGCCCTGACAGAAACAATCTGAACTGCATTACCACAAACGACAGGGAAGTGGTTGTGGCAGGTGATAACGGAACGATCCTTTTCTCATCCGACGGGAATATATTCTCACTAATTAATTCCCGGACAAATTCTGACATAAACGGAATAACTTATAAAAACGGATTATTCGTTGCAGGTGCTGATGAAGGGACGATTCTGATCTCAAGAAACGGGGAATCATGGAGTATCATTAATACCGAAGCAATGGGAAATATTGTTTCGGTTACAGCCAGTGAATCATATTATATCGGGGTAACAGAAAGAGGTGAGATTTTAACATCAAAAGATGGCTTTAACTGGAACATCAAGAATTACAATAAAGAGTATGCAGGTTATCAAAAATCCTGTTTATTTAAAGAAGTGATCGCAGCAAATAACAGGATAGTCATTATCGGAATGCATGATGATAATTCCCCGGCTGTCCTTATTTCAACCCTGGGAAATGTATGGACAGAAAGATCCCTGGTATATGATGATAATCAGGGGATTATGAAATTCCTTACAAATGAACCCAATTCCATCACTTATGATTCTGCCCGTGATCAGTTTATTCTTGCATGTGACAAAGGAGAAATATTCACCCTGCCTTCATGCTCAAAATGCAACGAATCTGCGATAATATCAGACCGTGATCTTTATGCGATCATCTGTACCGGGAATTTACTGATATGTGTCGGACAGGAATTCTCGGTAAATATCCTGAACCTGTAAGCTATTTCATGGGGTAAGTGTGGTCTCCCCAGGACCCGGTTTTTTGACCGGATAATGAGATCTGCAGTAAAATGCCAATATAGGCAAAAAATGATTTCTTCACAGTAATTAATTTTAAAAGACCGGGAAACCCGTGTTTTGAGCCTGTGATTCATTTTTAACATATTCAAACCAGTCGTAATCCGCATCTGCTGTACATACTTTGCCGTTTCCTGTCGCGTACAGACCAACATATACACCGGTGAATCCGCCAACGGTTTCCGAACTAAGATATCTCGCCATAATCCTGGTAATTTCTTTAGGTGCATCATTGCCCTGCGAGTACAAAAATGCAAAATCAGCCCGTTCCCCTTTTATGATTAATTTCACCGGTCCGGGTTTCAAAATTACCGCATCTGATTCGTGAACAACAGAACCAAATCTGAGTTTACTCACGAGGACTCTCCTGCCTTTAGCCAGTTTAATAACCAGATCGAAGTGTGTACCATTGTTAAGGAGTGTCATGCCGGCCTCTTCATTG
>JADDYF010000468.1 GCA_015712185.1 Bacteroidales bacterium | reverse complement strand
CTGCATTACCAGATCTACAACAGTTACAAAAGATGCTATTATAACAATGAATGCCGGTATTCTTACCTTATCAGGGATAAATTTTGAAAGGAGCGAGATAACCACATTCGATCCGACCAGTACAAATGTAGTTGCGATACCCATTCCCATGCCGTTCAATGATGATGATGTGGTTGCAAGGGTAGGACATGTGCCGAGCACCAGTACAAGTATCGGGTTTTCCTTAAAGAATCCCTTTGTAAAATTCTGCATCTGGTTCATTTCAGGCCTCCTTTCTGTAAAGCATTGTACGCACGCTGGACAGCATCACAGAAAGCCCTTGAGCTTATTGTGGCTGCGGTAATTGCATCAACCGGGCCGCCATCTTTCTCTACTTTCAGGATGAATTCAGCAGGATTCTTATCATTGAACTGGTTCTTGAATTCCGGTTCCGCCATTTTTGTCCCGAGCCCTGGTGTTTCCTTGTGATCGAGAATGGTAATATTCATTATTGTGCCGTTGGTTCTGAAACCTGCCATCAGGGTTATTAAACCGCTGAATCCCTTCTGCGACCATGTATTAACTGCATAACCTACTATTTCACCGCCTTTTTTTGCAGGATAAATTTCCAGGCTGTCTCCTTCATCCGTGGGTAAACGGAACATCTCGCTGTTGGGGTTGTTATCAAATTCCGGAACGACCTGCCTGATTGCATCAAGCTTTTTATTTAGGGCCGACAGGGCTATTGGTTCCCTGGTAAGCTCATAGACAAAACCCAGACACGCGGCCGAAACCAGCGATATCAAGGTGAGCGATAAGGCCATGTTCTTGAAAGTAGATTCGGTATTAGCCATTTTTTACCTCCTCTCCAAATCTTTTTGGTTTAATATACGCATTCATAAGAGGGACGAAAGCATTCATAATCAGAATGGCAAAAGAAACACCTTCGGGATATGCACCCCATACCCTTATTATCACTGTAATAATTCCGATACCAATTCCATATATCAGCATCGATTTTGGATTCATTGGTGAGGTCACATAATCGGTTGCCATGAAGATCGCTCCAAGGAGAACACCTCCGGCCAGCAGATGGAACAGAGGATCAGCATATTTTTCGGGATTGATTAACCACAGGATCAATGTAAAAATGAAAATGCTTCCGAGAACAGATACCGGTATATGCCATGTAATTATTCTTCTTATCAGCAGAAAGACGAACCCGATAAGGAGTGCTGCAGCTGCAACTTCTCCGAGCGATCCTCCCATATTGCCGAGGAACATCTGAGCAGGCGTCGGTATCTGAGTCACAAGCTGCGACAGAGATTCGCCGTTCTTTAGTCCCTCTTTTATTATTGCCAGCGGGGTGGCCCCGGTTACTGCATCGGTATAACCGGTATTTAATCCGGCAGGAACCGGCCAGCTGGTCATCTGGACAGGAAACGAGATCAGCATGAATACCCTTCCTACAAGCGCCGGATTGAAAGGATTGTTCCCAAGACCGCCAAAGGTCATTTTGGCAATGGCGATCGCAACAAAACTCCCGATCACCACTATAAATACAGGCAGATTTGAGGGTACGTTAAATGCCAGAAGAAGGCCGGTGACCAGCGCAGAGCCGTCAGTGATCGTAATTGGTTTTCTGAATATGAACCTTTGTATCAGGAATTCAAAGATAAGGCAGGATAATACAGAGGAAACTGTTACAATTACAGCGCCGTAGCCAAAATAGAATATCGAGCTGAAAAGTGCAGGGAGCAGCGCGATGACAACCCCGAACATCAGCTTTTGTGTTGTCTCTTTTCCATGAGCGTGGGGAGAGGGAGAGACAGTCAGAATATTATTCATTTATGATGTTATAGTACCAGTTATTTCATAGCCCGTTCCCTGACCATCTTCATGACGGTGGTTTTTCCAAGCCTGATATAATCGAGCAGAGGCCGGCCGGCAGGGCAGGTATAACTGCACGATCCGCATTCCATGCAATCTGTAATCCTTTCACGTTCAGCTCTCTCGAAAAGTCCTTTTTCCGAAAGCGTCATGAGCAGGTACGCTTCGAGATTCAGCGCACATGCTTCAATACATTTTGCACATCTGATGCATCTGCTGATCTCCATCCTTCCCGATTCATTCCCGGGCAGCAGAACAATTCCGGAAGTTCCTTTTGTGACAGGGACTTCGGTATTGCTGATAGCTTTTCCCATCAGCGGGCCGCCCAGAATTATCTTCCCTGTGTCTTCCGGGAGCCCTCCTGAAGCTTCGATAAGCCTGGCTACCGGCGTTCCAATTCTGACAAGATAGTTACCGGGTTTTGAAAGTGATCTGCCCGTTACCGTGACGACTCTTTCAATCAGGGGTTTATTCTTCTGCACTGCTTCATATACTGCAAAGGCAGTCCCGACGTTTTGTACAACAGTTCCGACATCCAGGGGAAGCCGCCCTGAAGGCACCTCCCTGTTTATGAGAGCTTTAATGAGTTGTTTCTCGGCACCCTGCGGATACTTGACCTTAAGTGCATGTACAGATATTCCCGGAAACAAGGGGGCAAGCCTGGTCAGGTGGCTGACCGCATCCTGCTTATTTGCCTCTATACCTATCATGGCTCTCTCTACATTAAGAGCTTTCATAAGGAGTTCAACACCTGTCAGGATCTCTTCTCCCTTCTCAAGCATAAGACGGTGATCTGCTGTCAGGTATGGCTCACACTCAACTCCGTTGACAAGAAGTATATCGCATTTTTTCCCCGAGGGAACGGTCAGCTTGACATGTGTGGGAAATGTGGCTCCTCCAAGACCGACAATGCCAGATTCGAGACATTTCCTGATTATCTCATCTGACGACAGTTTTATTTCGGTAATGATATCCTTATCTCTTTTAATTGTATCAATCCACTCATCGCCCTCTGTTTCGATAAAGACAGCAGTCTGTTTATAACCGGTCGCATCAATTATTGAATCTATCCTGTTTACTTTACCCGAAACGGAGGAATGAATATTTGTTGAGACAAATCCTTTGCTCTGCGCTATTACCTGGCCTGTTTTTACGTAATCACCCTTGTTTACCACAACGACAGAAGGAGAGCCGATATGCTGCAGTACGGGTATTGCCACTCCCTGGGGAACAGGCAGACACTCAATCGTGGCATCAGCTGTTAATTTGTTTTCTGGTGGATGGACACCTCCTGTCGGAAAAGTTTTCAGCACTATATCTTTATTAATAATTAAACAACCGGATTATCGCTTAAAACTTCAGTCTGCACTTCAACTGAAGGTTTCCTTGGCGGAAAATTAATTTCGAGTATACAATTTGTCGGACATTCAGTTACACATTTCCTGCAGAAAGTACATTTTTTCACATCAATATATGCCAGGTTGTTCTCTATGGTTATTGCATCGAATTTGCATACCTTGACACATTTACCGCAGGCAATACATGCCACCTTGCAGGCCCGCCGTGCAGGACCGCCCTTGTCGCAGTTTGAACATGAAACATAGATCTTGCGGTCCTTTTTTGCCCTCTTCCTGAGTTCTATTATATTTCTCGGACAAGCTTTCACACATGCGCCGCATGCAACACATTTTTCATCGATGATTACCGGCAAGCCTGCCTCAGCATTCATATACATTGCGTCAAACGTACAGGCTCTGACACAATCACCTTTTCCGAGACAACCGTAACCACAGTCTGTCTCACCGGTATAAAGGTTATGTAAGATGCGGCAGTCAGCAGGGCCGGTATATACTGAAGTTCTTGGCCTGAATTCGGGAGTTCCGTTGCAAAGCAGTACTGCAACAGCCGGATCGACGAGGGGTGCTTCTTTCCCGAGGAAGTTTGCGACAGATCCCATTATCTCAGTGCCACCTACCGGACAGATCAGCTTATCGAAGGACTCCGCATTGACAAGGGCTTCCGCGAAGTTCCTGCACCCTGCAAAGCCGCACCCACCGCAATTTGCCGCAGGAAGCATTGCCTGAACCTCATCTATCCTCGGATCTTCGAATACCATGAATTTCCGGGCAATAAAATAGAGTATTACAGCTGAGATCAGTGCAAGAAGGCTGAGACTTATGATCGTGATCAGGACTGTGGAACTCATCATTCAGGCTTTTAGAGTGAACTTAAATTTTTTGCCGATCCTGTTCCTGAAAAAATAGAGAATAATATAATAGAATGCCAGGGTTGCCAGTGATGCCAGCGCTGAAACCGGTTCGGATACTGAAAAGGAAATCATTATAACCAGAGCGGCCAGTATGACTATGAAAGGGAGGATATAACCAAGTATCAGAGCGGCATATCCCATCGATTTCTTCATTACCACAGTGACGTTATCCCCCGGCATGACATTATAGATTCCCGACACCTCAATTATCTTTTCTTCCTTCCCCGATAAAGTACATGATTCTTCGGCATGGCAGCCTGAGCATGCTGAGGCTGAAATTATTTTCACAGTAACTGATCTTTCGTCGTTTTTCTGTACAATACCAGCATGTTCAATACAATCAGAATAATCAGACTCTATCATTAAACAGGGCGAAATTTTAAAACTGCAAAATTAATCAAACTGAGGCAAAAGATCATGCTTTTTGTCAGGTTTTAGGGTGTTTTTTAACACTAGCCTATGTTGCTCCAGGATTGCTTCTTGCTGAACAGCCTTTGAAGTTCAGTCTTTAAGATCTGATTGTTGTCGTTATCAAGCAGCGGATCTTTTGTGATGATCTCTTCTGCAATGTTCCTTACATATTCGATGATCTGACCGTCTCTGCCAAGGTCAGCGATTTTAAGGTCGAATGGTATTCCGCTCTGCATGGTTCCTTCAATATCGCCGGGACCCCTGAGCTGAAGGTCTGTTTCTGCAATCTCAAAACCATCGTTCGTGCGGACCATGATCTCAATCCTTGCTGCAGCCTCCTTTGAAAGCTTGTCTGAGCTTATCAGAAGACAGTATGACTGGTCAGCGCCCCTTCCTACGCGGCCTCTCAGCTGGTGGAGCTGTGAGAGTCCGAACCGCTCGGCGCTTTCGATGACCATTACAGTTGCATTTGGAATGTCAACGCCAACTTCAATGACTGTCGTGGCAATCAGGAAGTGCGCCTGCCCGTCCCTGAAAAGCCTCATCGATTCCTCTTTAACTGCTGGCGCCATCCTGCCGTGAACCACACTGATGCAATATTCCGGCGGGCGGAATTCCCTTGAGATGGTATCCCATCCGTCCTCAAGGTTCTTGTAATCCATCTTCTCCGATTCCTTTATTAGCGGATACACAATAAAGACCTGGCGGCCTTCTGCAACCTGACGCCGGAGAAAACCAAACACCTTATTCCTTGCCGAATCGAAGAAATGCATTGTCTTTATCGGGATGCGTCCGGGAGGCAGCTCATCGATCACGGAAACATCGAGGTCACCGTAAAGGGTCATTGCCAGGGTTCTGGGTATTGGTGTGGCCGTCATCACCAGCACATGAGGCGGGTTGAAGCTTTTCTGCC
Organism: Bacteroidales bacterium; assembly: GCA_015712185.1. Taxonomy (GTDB): domain Bacteria; phylum Bacteroidota; class Bacteroidia; order Bacteroidales; family VadinHA17; genus LD21. The sequence continues at coordinate 435 of JADDYF010000468.1, read as the reverse complement.
AGAGCCTGGCCCGCTGCTCAACACCAAACCTGTGCTGTTCGTCTATTATCACGAGACCGAGGTTTCTGAACCTGACATTTTCTTCAATGAGTGCATGGGTCCCGATGAGTATGTTAAGCGATCCGTCGAGAAGCGATCCTTCAATTGTCTTTCTTTCGGGTTTTTTTGAAGACCCGGTCAGCAGCCTTACATTTATGTCAATGCCTTTGAGCAAATCCTTAATTGTCTGAAAATGCTGTCCTGCAAGGATCTCGGTTGGTGCCATAAGGCATGTCTGGTATCCGTTGTCTAAGGCAATCAGCATACTCATAAGAGCCACAAGTGTCTTACCTGAGCCTACATCGCCCTGCAGGAGACGGTTCATCTGTCTGCCTGATCCGAGGTCCTTTCTGATCTCCTTCATTACCCTTTTCTGTGCTTCTGTGAGAGTAAAGG
>JADDYF010000465.1 GCA_015712185.1 Bacteroidales bacterium | reverse complement strand
GGTTCAGAACACTCCTGGCAGTATCGCAGCCGATCGACTTCAGCTCTTCAATAATCCAGTCTTCAATTTCATCGCTGAACTCCTCAAGGTTGACATCCTCTTCGTCTTCACCGCCCGGTTCACGGTATACATCTATCTCATATCCTGTGAGCTGGCTTGCGAGCTTGATATTCAGACCGCCCTTGCCGATGGCTAGCGATACTTCATTTGGTTTCAGATAGATCTCTGCTTTTTTTGTTTCTTCATTAAGTTTTATGGTCGTGATCTTGGCGGGGCTGAGGGCTCTCTGGATAAACAGCTGGTTGTTTGCAGTATAGTTAATAACATCGATGTTCTCATTACGCAGCTCCCGTACGATGCCGTGAATCCTCGATCCCTTCATTCCGACGCAGGCTCCTACAGGGTCTATCCTTTCGTCATATGACTCCACTGCAACCTTTGCACGCTCTCCGGGAACCCTGACAATCTTTTTGATTGTAATAAGCCCGTCAAAGATCTCGGGTACCTCGAGCTCGAACAGCCTTTCAAGGAATACGGGTGATGTACGGCTCAGGATGATGAACGGTGTGTTGTTCCTCATTTCGACCTTAATCACCACAGCTCTTATTGAATCGCCTTTCCTGAAATGGTCAGAAGGTATCTGTTCGCTTTTGGGAAGGATAAGCTCGTTGCCGTCATCGTCAAGCACAAGGATCTCTCTTTTCCATACCTGGTAGACCTCACCGGTGACAATCTCACCTATCCTGTCCTTATACTTCATGTAGATGTTGTTCTTTTCAAGATCAAGGATCCTTGCTGTCAGGTTCTGGCGAAGCGACAATATCGCCCTTCTTCCGAAATCGAGGAATTTGACTTCATCAGAAACCTCTTCGCCGACCTCGTAGTCATCATCAATCTTCTTCGCTTCTGAAAGCGGTATCTGGGTAATCGGATCTGTAAGTTCATCATCATTCACCACTACCCTGTTCCTCCAAATTTCGAAATCACCTTTATCGATGTTTACTATTATGTCAAAATTATCTGCTGATCCGTACTTTTTTGCGAGCATGCTCCTGAATACATCCTCAAGAACGCTCATCATTGTCGGACGGTCGATGTTCTTCAGTTCTTTAAACTCCGAAAAGGTGTCGATCAAATTAACATTTTCCATCTGGTGTAAACCTCTTATTATTATCTAATTGTCACAATCGTTTTTGCTGATTTCACCTGGTCAAAGTTAAAGGAAATATCCTCTGATTCTCCAAGTTTTCCTTTGATCCTGGTTTCAGCCTCAAGATCAAATCCACCTTCCGTTACATTTTTAAGTTTCCCGGAGAAGCGGTTATCATCAATATCCACCACCATTATCTGTTCACCCTCATTTTTATAGTACTGCTCAATAACCCCGAATGGCATATCGAGACCCGGGGATGAGACCTGCAGTTCATAATCCTCAACATTTCGGTCAATGTTTCTTTCAAGATAACGGTGAAGCTCAACACACTCATCAATTGTAATGCCTTTCATTGTGTCAGCAAGAACAGTTATTTTGTTCGAAGTGCTGACTTTCACAGCCACAAGAAAAAGTCCTGTTCCCTTAATAAACTCTTTAACAAGCGATTCTATTTTAAACCTGTCAATCATGTTCTGTTAACGATAATAAAATAGGGGACTCTGGTCCCCTAGGATCAATTACCCCTCAATCGTTTGCAAAGGTAATTAATAATAATGAAATAACAAATTCCGGCAGAGTTCTTTTTGAATAGCACAGGGTATACCTTTGTGAAATCTTTGCGAACTTTGCGGTTTTGCCGGGAGGTTGAAAGAGGTTGAAGTGGTTGAAAAAGTTTAAGAGGTTTAAGAAGTTAGGAGGGGATATTCTGAACGCATATGCAGATATATATGATCATGAGAACCGGAAGCTCCTTTCCGCCTGTACTCTCTGTCCGCGGGAATGCAGGGTAAACAGGTTTACAGCCCGAAATGGATATTGCGGGATGGACGCCGGAATGAATATAGCCTCAATCTGTATCCACAGGGGAGAGGAGCCTCCGGTAGGCGGACCTTACGGTATCTGCAACATTTTCTTTGCAGGTTGCAACCTTCGATGTATCTATTGCCAGAACCATGATATCAGCAAGCCGGGAGTGGATTATACTGGTACTACACATACCCTTAAAGGGACCCTGGATACTGTTGCAGGTATTCTTTCAGATAAAGTCAGAGCGGTAGGCTTTGTTTCGCCATCCCATGTTGTTCCTCAGGTCAAGGCTATAATCAGGGGATTGAATGAAAGAGGGCTTAAGCCAGTTACTGTTTACAATACCAATGCCTATGATAAACCCGGGGTGATAGATAGCCTGGAGGGGATGATTGATGTGTGGCTGCCTGACTATAAATATGTTACTCCCGAAATTGCTAAAGAGTACTCCGATACCTGCGATTATCCTGAGGTCGCCCTCAATGCCCTGAAAAGAATGTATTATCAGAAAGGTTCAATACTCTCAACGGATACTGAAGGCAGGGCTGAGAACGGAATTATCATCCGGCACCTGGTACTTCCCGGACATTCTGAAGAAAGCAAAAAAGTCCTGAGGAGTATTGCAGGGGAATTATCAACAGGGATCAGCATTTCACTGATGTCACAGTACCACCCTTCACCCGAAGTAAGGAACCATCCGGTGCTGAGCAGGACTCTCTACAGGGATGAATATGAGAGTGTTGTCAGGGTCATGGAAGATCTGGGATTCCGTAATGTATGGATTCAGCATATGGACAGTTATCGGAATTATAATCCCGATTTCAGCAGGAAGCACCCCTTTGAATAAAAGCTCAGCAAGATATTCTGAATTCAATATTCGTTTATTCTTCATTCTTCATTCACATAATATAATCTAAATCAGATTTTTGAAATTTTTTTCAGGAAAACCTGAAACATTTTTTTTCTGCGGTTGTTAATTCTCCAATAGCAAAAAACATTGTTTTCAGGCAAAATGTCCCGCATGCAAACATTTCAGGCTGTACAGGATAATCCCTGAGAAACATATTTACAGATTGCTGCGATTCATTAAAAGATCAGGTATGGATTGGTTAAAAAAAATTTGTCTTTTTTTTCTGACTGCAGGAATATATTTAGACGGATTCAGCCAGGATAATAGCGAAACATTAAGACTCTCAGTTTCTGATGCACAGGCCTTTGCACTTCAGAATAACAGAACCGTAAAGACCTCTCATATTGACATCAGGCTTGCAGGAAGAAAGATATGGGAGAACCTCGCGATAGGACTTCCCCAGGTAAATGTAGATGCCAATTATCTGCACCAGTTTGTGGTGCCTGAAATAAGTTTTGGGTCATATCTTGATATTGATGCACTGCCCGACGGACCTGTAACAAAACAGGATATCGAGAACGCATTCAAGGATTCTCCGTCTATTCCGCTTGGAGTAAGCGATAACACGACCATCGATTTCACCCTTTCACAGCTGATCTTTAACGGGCAGTATTTTGTTGGCCTGAAGGCAACGAAGGTTGTGAAGGAGGTTTCCGAGAAAACGCTTACCAGGACAGAAGATCATACAAGGGAAATGGTTGCCGGCGCTTATTATCTCGTGCTTGTTCTTCAGGAAAATATAAGGGTGCTGCGGGAGAGCCGGAAAGCCCTCGACCAGATGTACAATGAAATGGTAAAGATGAACCAGCAGGGACTCAACGAAGAGACTGACGTCGACCAGGTAAATATCAACAGATCGAATATCACAACTCTGCTCACTTCGATGGAGTCGAAAAGGGAAACATCAATGAAACACCTGAAATACCTGCTTGGTGTTGAATTTGCAAGGCAGGTGGAGCTTACCGATAATCTTGAAATGGTAATTGAACAGGGTAACCTGAGGTATCTGAAGTCACCTGAATTCAAGGTTCAGAACAGTGTGGATTATCAGCTGATAGGGATGCAGGAGAATCTTTCGGAATTGATGGTACGGCTCGAAAAATCAAAGTATTTGCCTACTCTATCAGCGTTTTACCGTCACCAGGAGCAAACAAATCAGCCCTCATTCAACTTTGCAGTAAAGGACGTTGTCGGTGCAACCCTGCATTTTCCGATAGTTTCCAGCGGGATTCGTTCTGCCAGGGTAGGTCAGGCACAATACGATCTCGAAAAGATAAGGCTTAACAGGCAGGATACAGAGCAGGGACTGATAATGGAGTTCGAAACAGCAAGGAATGACTACCAGTCAGCCTACAGTAATTTCACAGTCAACCGCGAGAGCATGACATTAAGTAAAAAGGTTTATGACAGGACCATTTTAAAATACCGCGAGGGAGTCTCTTCCAGCTTTGAACTGTCGCAGATGCAGACTCAGTTCCTGACGGCCGAATCAAACTATTACAACTCCCTGCTGGCACTGCTCAATGCTAAGGCCCGGCTTGACAGGATTTTAAGAATCAATTGAAAAGAATTGTGAAATAATTAACAATATATACCGGATAATCAATGAAAACAGACAAATTAATATTAACAGGCGTGGCGGTAATCCTCACATTAGGGTCGTGCAGCAGAGACAGCCGGTCAGAACTGTCAAAGCTGAAAAAACAGCAGGCCCTTATAGAACAAAAGATAAAAATCCTGGAACAGTCAAATTATACTCCCGCAGAGAATACACCGGATCCCGTGAAATTCAGATTCGTGGGAGTAAAGGATATCAGACCTGAGGTATTTGATCATTACATCAGGATTCAGGGAAAGCTGGATGCAGACCAGAATGTTGGTGTTTATGCCGAAGTTCCGGGCACTATTGTGGCCAGGTATGCTGATGTCGGACACAGCGTCAAAAAAGGTGCAGTCCTTGCCCAGATTGACGATCAGCAGCTGAGGAAACAGCTGGAGAGCCTGCTGACCCAGTTTAAGTTTGCTGCTGAAATGTTTGAGAAGCAGGAACGTCTGTGGGAACAGAAAATAGGAAGTGAAGTCCAGTATCTGCAGTCAAAGACGGCAAAGGTATCGCTCGAGCAGCAGATATCAGCGATGAATGAGCAGATTGAAAAATACAGGATTAAATCTCCTGTAAGCGGGACTGTCGAAGAGTGTAATATCAGGGTGGGCAGTGTGGTATCGCCCGATCCTCACTCGGCAGCCTTCCGGGTCGTTGCATTCAGAAACCTGAAGGTGAGCGGTGAAGTTTCTGAGGCCTATGCTTCCAGGGTGCAGCCGGGAGATAAGGCTATCATTCTGTTTCCCGACATAAACACACGGATTGAAGCCAGGGTCGATTTCGTAAGCAGATACATCGATCCAGTTAACAGGACATTTCTGATTGAAAGCAGCATTCCGCAAAGCTTCCCGGGAATGAAAGCAAATATGATCGCAGTAATACAGATCAACGATTACCATTCGGACAAATCGATACTTATCCCGATGAACGTAATTCTCAACGACAGGCAAGGCAGTTATGTATATGTTGTACGTAAGAAAGATGTATACGACGGAGCATTCAAACAGCCGGTTGTGATAGGAAATACCTATAATGGTGTTGCGGAGATCCTTAACGGGCTGACAGCAAACGACAAGGTTGTAACAGCCGGATTCCATGAGCTGATCGATGGAGAATATGTAAGATTTGATAAACAGGCTGAGGCTCACTTTGGGGGCAGCAGCAATTGAATATTGGGCAATGGAAAAAGAAAAGAAGTTCAGGGAGTTTTTCGCTACCAGCTGGGCCATCGATAATAAGATCAGCATATATGTTCTGGTGTTCATGATCTCCCTGTTCGGTTTGATCAGCTATTATACAATCCCAAAGGAACAATTCCCCGAGATTGTGATCCCTCTGATTGTGGTCAATTCAATATATCCGGGTACATCGCCTTCCGATATGGAGAACCTGGTGACACGGCCGCTGGAGAAGAACATAAAATCAATTAACGGCGTCAGGAAAGTCACCTCCCGTTCTGTCCAGGATTTCGCATCCATAATTGTTGAATTCAACACTGGTATTGAGATCAGGGATGCAAAGCAGCAGGTGACAGACGCAGTTGATAAAACAAAGCCGGACCTGCCTAACGATCCGCTTTTCGACACACCGGCTGTGATGGAAATAGATCTCTCGGAAATACCTATTCAATATATAAACCTCTCGGGAGATATTCCACTTGACAGGCTTAAGGAGTATGCTGATGACCTGCAGGACCGGATAGAATCTCTTCGTGAGATCACAAGGGTGGAGATCGGAGGCGCTCTTGACCGTGAGATCCAGATTAATATTAACATGTACAAAATGAGGGCTTCCGGCCTCACATTCCAGGATGTTGATCAGGCAGTAACACTAAACAATATGACCGTCTCCGGCGGGAATATCGACCTGCAAGGTATGAGCCGGTCGATCACCGTCCTCGGAGAAGTCCGCACTGTTGAGGAAATAAGCAATATCGTCCTTACCACAGGCAGCGGGGCTGTTGTGAAACTCAGGGATATTGCAACGGTACGCGACGGGCATCGTGACCCTGAGAACTTCGCACGCTTCAACGGCAACAATGTTATCACTCTGAACGTTATCAAAAAAAGCGGACAGAACCTGCTTACAGCAGCTGACAGGATAAAGGGTGTCATTGAGGAGATGCAGCAGACATCATTTCCGTCAAATCTCCATGTTGAGATCACAGGAGACCAGTCGCATTACACACGCGATACTCTTAAAGAACTCAATAATACCATCATACTCGGATTCCTGTTTGTTACGATAGTCCTTATGTTCTTCATGGGACTTGTGAATGCGATCTTTGTGGCATTCTCTATACCACTGTCAATGGCCATAGCATATATTGTCTTACCTGTCATCGGCTTCTCAATGAATATGCTTGTGATGTTCGCATTCATCTTTGCACTCGGGATCGTTGTGGATGATGCAATAGTTGTGATAGAGAATACGCACCGTATTTACCGGAAAACACGATTGCCTGTCAATCTTTCGGCAAAATATGCTGCCGGTGAGGTGTTTCTCCCTATACTTTCCGGTACTCTTACCACCCTCGCGCCCTTTGTCCCGCTTGCATTCTGGCCCGGAGTGGTAGGCAAATTCATGGTATATATTCCGATAACACTTATAATCACGCTTTTTGCCTCACTGATTGTGGCGTACATAATTAATCCTGTATTTGCCGTCGATTTCATGAGGCATGAGGATGAGGTAAGCGAGCCTCCCCGGAAGAAGATCCTTCTGAGAACCGGCTGGATCGTCCTTGCAGCATTGCCTTTTTTCCTGACTGGCCGCATCGGTATCGCCAATTTTGTAATTTTTATAGGGCTCTCATATCTGCTCCACAACCTTCTCGGATACAAGGTATTCAGGAGGTTCCAGACAAAAGTCCTGCCCGCCATGATGCTTGGATATGAAAATCTTCTCAGATGGGTATTGAAGGGTAAAAGACCTGTCAGGTTATTCTGGGGAATAATAGGTCTTTTTGTGTTTGTAATTGTTGTGTGGAATATTGTAAATCCCAAAGTCGTATTCTTTCCGGATAATGAGCCTAATACGATAAATACCTTTATAAAGATGCCGGTAGGAACAGAGATCAATGTCACCGATTCGGTCACACGCATTGTGGAAAACAGGATAATGAGTGTTCTTGGAAAAGATAATCCGATAGTTGAGTCGGTGGTGACTAATGTAGCACTTCTCGCATCGGAGAACGAATTCGACAATTCGTCCAAATCGTCAAATCTGGCAAAGATCGCTGTAAATTTTGTACAGTATCATGAAAGGAAGGGAAAGAGCACAAGTGCCTACCTGAATGAGATACGAAATGCCGTAAAGGACATTGCCGGAGCGGAGATCGTTGTTGACAAGATACAGATGGGACCCCCTGTGGGAAAGCCTATAAATATTGAACTTGCCGGAGATGATATTGATAAGCTGGTTTACCAGAGTGAAAGATTTAAGAGGTATATTGATTCGCTTCAGATTGGAGGTATTGAAGAGCTGAAATCGGATTTTGCAGCCACAAAACCGGGCCTGCTTGTCAATCTCGACCGTGAACGGGCTAATTATGAAGGTATAACTGCAGCGGTTGTCGGCGATGCAATCAGGACCGGTCAGCTGGGGAAAGAGGTTTCGAAATACCGGGAAGGCGAAGATCAGTACCCTATAATGCTACGTTTTGATGAGAACCAGCGCAAGGACATTGAACAGCTGCTTAACCTCACAATTGCCTATACGGATATGAACACCGGGATTCTTCGCAGAGTTCCATTGTCAGCAGTAGCCAGGCTGGATTATATAAACAGTTACGGACAGATCAACAGGCTTAACCTGAAAAGGGTGATCACTCTGTCGTCAAACGTGCTTGACGGATATAATGCAAATGAGATAAATGCCCGGCTAAGGGAAGTTATTCCCCGGTTTGCATCCGAATCGGGCGTCGATATCCGGCTGACAGGCGAACAGGAAGATCAGCAGGAGTCAATGATGTTTCTCTTAAAAGCCATGCTGATCTCGTTATTTCTTATAATGTTCATACTTGTCACCCAGTTTAATTCCATGCCCAAGGCTCTGATTATTGTTTCAGAAGTACTTTTCAGCCTCATTGGCGTCCTCACCGGATATATGATCTTCGGCATGTCTGTCTCCATTATTATGACCGGTATGGGTCTTGTTGCCCTGGCAGGAATTGTTGTGCGAAACGGAATACTCCTGGTGGAATTCACCGATGTGCTGAAGAGAAAAGGTGTCAGGACACGCGAGGCGATAATTGAGGCAGGAATGACACGCATCACTCCGGTGATCCTGACAGCAACCGCTACCATCCTCGGATTAATACCACTTGCCATCGGAATGAATATTAACTTTAAGACCCTGCTCACATCCCTTAATCCCGACATTTATTTTGGCGGTGAGAATGTGATGTTTTTCGGTCCTTTGTCGTGGACCATCATTTTCGGCCTCAGCATTGCCACTTTCCTTACACTTGTAATGATCCCGGCTATGTATTTTGTGATCCATTACCGCGGCATAAGAAAACAAAGGAAAAAGTTTCACAGGGAGCTGAGATTGCGGCCAGCAACAACATAAAATGAGGAACCCTCGCATGTCCTGATGGCTGTGAGGGTTCCTTTTTTATAGTGAAATCCTGTTTCAGTCTCCCGAAGACCGGATATGATTACCTTCTGGATGACCTGCTGTCAGATTCTTTCGATTTTGCGCTCTGGTTTGAAGAACTGCCTCTGCTTCCGCTGCTCCTTGCCGAAGATCCTGAACCCGGGTTTGATGGTCTGGATGATCTGGCAGACGGGCTGCTCTGAGCCGGCTGCGGTCGGGAGGCTGACCTGCTGGAAACTGCAGGGGCTGATCTCCGTGAAACATCCGAACTCCGTGCTGAAGGTGCATTTGCTGACGGCCTGCTTGCAGAAGGCGTCGTCGTCCTGCGTGCTACCTGTGAATTCTGACTTGCAGAGGATCTGACTGAAGGCTGGCTGCCTGCAGGCGCTGCTGTTCTGCGTTCTACCTGTGAATTCTGACTTGCAGAGGACCTTGCCGAAGGCTGGCTGCCTGCAGGGGCTGCTGTTCTGCGTTCCACCTGTGAATTCTGGCTTGCAGAGGACCTTGCAGATGACTGGCTGCCTGCAGGGGCTGCGGTTCTGCGTTCAACCTGTGAGTTCTGGCTGGCAGAGGACCTTGCCGAAGACTGGCTACCTGAAGGGGCTGCGGTTCTGCGTTCAACCTGTGAGTTCTGGCTGGCAGAGGACCTTACTGCGGACTGGTTACCGGCAGATGTGGCCGATCTGCGTGCAGTTCCACCTGGCTGTGCAGCAGATTGATTTGAAGATGATCTGCTGACAGATGTGCTGGAAGAGCGGCGTGCCGCATCAGTTGCTGTCCTTGACGAGGTACGGTCTGCAGTAGTCTGTGAGTAGCTCCTTCTTTCAAGACTTCTGTTGATGGTGTTTTCAGCAGTCCTTCTGGTCTGGTTCGGATACTGTTTGGCGAATA
>JADDYF010000428.1 GCA_015712185.1 Bacteroidales bacterium | reverse complement strand
TGCAGCTGAGGAAGAACAGAATCAGATTTGGCAAGATTAACCATATATTCATAAGTCATCTTCACGGAGATCACGTTTTCGGGCTTTACGGATTGTTGTCAACATTCAGCCTGATGGGACGTCAGAATCCATTATCACTTTATGCCCCCGAAAACTATCATAGCATGCTCCTGACACATCTCAACGATTTTGATATAAACCTTGGCTTTGAGATCGATTTTCATCCCCTGTCAGGGAGAGATCCTGTCAGGATACTTGAAGATAAGTACATTACAGTTACTTCTTTTCCCCTTGAGCATAGGGTGCCGGCTTTCGGTTTTCTGTTCAGGGAAAAAACACCTGACCGGAACATCATCAAGGAATCGATCACCAGGTACAGGATTCCTTCGCTAAGAATACCGGCTATTAAAAAAGGTGCAGATTTTGTAACTGCCGAAGGAGAAATAATAAGGAATGAGGATATCACCATTGAACCTCCGGAACCGCTTTCTTACGCGTATTGCAGCGATACAAGGTATTCCGGACGCCTGGCATCGTTTGTAAGAGGCGTTGATCTCCTGTACCACGAGGCAACTTTTGATAAAAGCATGGGTGACCTTGCCGGTATGACGGGCCATTCAACGACTCACGATGCGGCTAAAACTGCTCTGGAAGCAAACGCCGGTACTCTGCTCATCGGGCATTTTTCAGCGAGATATAAAGACATCCTGCCTCTGGTTGAAGAAGCACGCTCCATATTTCCCCGGACCTTTCCTGCAATTGACGGGAAAACATATGAGATCGTGAAGCTTGATAATCCATAATAAAAGAATTCCTATCTTTGGGCGCTTTTTAAAACCATATATCCGGGCGTGCAGGAAAAAATTCTGATACTTGATTTTGGCTCGCAATATACTCAGCTGATAGCGAGGAGAATAAGGGAGTTAAATGTTTATTGTGAAATATTCCCCTTCAATCATTTTCCCGATCCTGATGAAACCGTAAAAGGGGTAATATTGTCGGGCAGTCCTTTTTCCGTACGTGATAAGAATTCACCTGCACCTGATCTGAATAAGATTAAGGGTTTGCTGCCGCTGCTGGGAGTATGCTATGGCGCTCAGTATCTTGTACATGCTTTCGGCGGTGAAGTAACAGCTTCAAATACCAGGGAATATGGAAGGGCTAACCTTGTATATATCAACGAAAACGATCTCCTTTTTAAGAATGTCAGACCTGGCGCTCAGGTCTGGATGTCACACGGAGATACCATATTAAAACTGCCTGGGGGTTATGAAATAACAGGTTCAACAGCCGATGTTCAGGCCGGTGCATATCACATTTCAGGAGAGAAAACCTGGGGTATTCAGTTCCATCCCGAGGTTTATCATACAACAGACGGACAACTGATGCTTGAGAACTTCGTCGTCAGTATCTGCGGATGCACACGCAGGTGGACACCCGCTGCATTCGCAGAAACAACAGTTGCCGATCTGAAAGCACAGGTCGGCCCCGACAAGGTCATTCTCGGCCTTTCGGGCGGCGTTGACTCAACTGTCGCAGCATCGCTTCTGAATAAAGCCATAGGTAATAATCTAACCTGTATTTTCGTTGATAATGGACTGCTCCGTAAGAATGAATTCAGGAAGGTCATGGATTCATACCTCGATCTTGGATTTAATGTCATCGGTATTGATGCAGGCAACAGGTTCCTTGATGCGCTCGAAGGTGTGAGTGACCCGGAACTTAAAAGAAAGATAATAGGCAAGGTATTCATCGAGGTTTTTGAGGAAGAGGCGAAAAAGATAAAAAATGTAAAGTGGTTAGCCCAGGGAACAATATATCCCGATGTTATTGAATCGGTTTCGGTGAAGGGTCCTTCAGCGACTATAAAATCGCATCATAATGTAGGCGGACTTCCCGGAAAAATGAACCTAAAAGTTGTGGAGCCGCTGCGGTTGCTGTTTAAGGATGAAGTCCGCAGGGTAGGATTAGCGCTTGGATTACCCGATTCTATAATTAAACGACATCCGTTTCCGGGCCCTGGTCTGGCAATCAGGCTTCTTGGCAGGATGTCGAGGGAAAAACTTGAGATACTGAGAGATGCTGATGATATTTTTATAGAGGGATTAAAAAAACATGGATTATATGATTCAGTATGGCAGGCAGCCGCAATATTGCTGCCAGTTCAGTCGGTCGGGGTAATGGGTGATGAACGTACATATGAATTTGCTATTGTTCTGAGAGCGGTCGGATCGACCGACGGAATGACAGCCGACTGGTCACATCTGCCCTATGATTTTCTTGGAATGATATCAAATGAAATAATCAACAGGGTAAAGGGAATTAACAGGGTGGTTTATGATATCAGCTCAAAACCGCCTTCAACAATTGAATGGGAATAAACAAAAAGGTGTACAAATTGTAGTACTTGGATATTATAAACGTTGACTAAAGAGAAAATGAGGATAAAAGTAAAAACAATAGTTCTTATTGGATTTTTGCTGTTGGTACAGCAGATCTCATCACAGGTATTAACTGAAGAGACAATTAAGATTGGAAGGACACTCAGCCTGATCGATACATGGTATGTCGATACAACTGATATCACACAGCTCACTGAGAACATGATAATCGATCTTCTGAAGAAACTTGATCCCCATTCAACATATATTTCTGCAAAAGATGTAAAGGATATGAACGAACCGCTATTAGGGAATTTTGAGGGAATCGGGATACAATTCAATATCCTTCACGATACGATACTTGTTGTTGAACCTATCTCGGGCGGACCTTCCGAAAAAGTGGGTCTGCGGGCAGGTGACAGGATCATAACCATCAACAGTGAGAAGGTAACAGGAATCGGGATCTCGACAACCGGAGTGCGTGGCAGACTCATGGGTCCGAAAGGCACCTCCGTAACAATAAATATTTTCAGGCGGGGAGTAAAGGATATCCTGGATTTTACCATAATACGCGATAAAATACCCATAAACAGTCTGGACGCGGCTTATATGCTTGACAGCGAGACCGGGTATGTCAAGCTGAATAAATTTGCAGCAACAACCGACAAGGAATTTGAAACAGCTTTATCTGCACTTTCACAGAGCAATGTTAAGAACCTGATAATTGATCTGAGGGGGAATGGTGGAGGTTATATGAATGCAGCCACCGACATGGCCGGAAAATTCTTCCAGGGACAGAACCTGCTGGTTTACCTGATCGGACGAAAAAATCCACGGCAGGATTTTAAGTCACCGGGAAGGGGAAAGCTATCATCGGCAAGAGTTGTTGTGCTTACCGATGAAGGATCTGCCTCAGCAAGTGAGATTTTTGCCGGAGCTATGCAGGATTGGGACCGTGGTGTTGTGATCGGACGGCGTACATTCGGCAAAGGTCTTGTGCAGAATGGTTTCTGGCTTTCTGACGGTTCGATGATCAGACTCACAATAGCCCGTTATTACACCCCTACCGGACGGCTTATCCAGAGCCCCTATAATGAAGGCTATGATAAGTATATTGAGAATTACTATAAAAGATATTCCGACGGCGAAATGCTCACAGCCGATAGTGTTCATTTCCCTGATTCACTGAGGTTCAGGACCCTTATTAACAAACGGATCGTTTACGGTGGTGGAGGCATTATGCCCGATGTATTTGTTCCGGTTGATACTTCAAATTATTCAGATTATTACAGAGCGCTGGTAAGGAGAGGTGTCTTCAACTCATATATACTCGAATATGCCGATAAATACAGGGACAGGATAAAGAAGGAATATAGTTCATTTGATGACTTCAAAGCTCGATTCCGTTTCGCAGAAAGTGAAATACAGGATTTTATAAATAAAGGTAATGAAGCAGGAGTAAAATATAATGAGGTTCAGTACAGGATTTCCCAGAAAGAGATTCTGATGGTACTCAAAGCCCTTGTTGCAAGTAATATCTGGCAGACAAACGAATACTACCGTATTGTCAATGAAGATGATGTCGTTATTGCAGAAGCGCTAAAGATAATCTCTGATAAAGAAGTCTATAATAAAATCCTGGGTTATAAATAGCTTTTACTAACGAGTGGTTTATTTAGTTCAAAGCCTGGCGAACTGCATTATTAAGCGATCCTTATTGCAGTAAAGAAATACTCGTATTTATAGCTGACATTGTTAATGACTTCACTTTCTGTGTAGGACCAGACAATTGTGTCTTCGTCAACAGATACAGTCCACTCCAGAGTTTCTGTACCACCTGTCAGAGTCACCATGTTGCCTTCAAGAATCCAGGTGAATACACCCGATATATTCCCGTTTGTATACATAATTCCGCTGCCGCCTTCGGCAAACTGGATTTCCATCTCATCAGGCTTTGAATACACGATCAACTCGGATACTTTTACTTCATCTTCATAGGTGACCTGTTTTACTGTATGCAATTCCCATCTCCCGATAATAGCTTCGGCCAGAGGCTTTTCCTTCTCGCACGATATCAGGGTCATAAGCAGAAGTCCCGACAACAGAGAGGCAGTAAGATTATGATTTTTCATTATAAGAGGATTAAAATTTGGAATAAAAAGCAGGATTATTAAATCAGAATGTAAAGTTAATATCCTGTTTCATTTAATCATTAAAGATTCCGGGAAAAATCCGTCAATTAGTTTAAATAACCAGAGTTTAAAATTAATTTTGAGGATTGCCATAACTGTAAATGAAATTAATAGCGAAGACATTATACGGGCTTGAAAAGGTGCTCGCAGGTGAGCTGGAAACTCTCGGAGCTGCTGACATTAATCCTGTAAACCGTGCCGTACTTTTCAGCGGCGACAGGAAATTTATGTACCGGGCAAATTATTGTTTGCGAACCGCTCTGTCAGTACTGATGCAGATTTCTGAATTCAGAATCAGGTCGAGAGACGACCTTTATGCCGGTGCCAGGAAAATAAAGTGGGAAAAGTACATGGATGATGATTATACATTTTCAGTTATACCTGTAGTAAAATCGGGAATTTTCAGGCATTCGGGATTTGCAGGGCTTGTTGTCAAGGATGCGATAGCAGATTATTTCAGGGATAAGAGTGGCCGGCGTCCGTCAGTGAATACGAATGATCCCCAGATTATAGTCAATCTTCACATCAGCAACGAACAGGTAAATATCTCTCTCGATTCATCGGGAGAACCTTTGTTTAAACGCGGCTACAGGCACGAACAGGGCCCGGCGCCCCTAAACGAGGTCCTTGCTGCCGGTATACTTAAGCTTTCCGGATGGACAGGGACGAGTTCGCTGTCCGATCCCATGTGCGGGTCAGGTACAATTCCCATTGAGGCGGGTTTGTTAGCCTGCAAAGTACCTCCGGGTAAATTCAGGCGATCCTTTGGATTCATGAAATGGAAAGATTTTGACGGTGAATTGTTTGATAAAATCCGGAGGGAGTGTGACGGTAAAATACAGAAGGCCATCTGCCGGATATACGGCAGCGATATCTCGGAAAATGCAATCAGTCAGGCTACTGCTAATACTGCAGAAGCCGGGCTTGCTGACTTGATATCATTGAAGGTAGCAGATTTCAGGAATGTAAAATCTTCATATAGTCAGGGATACGTATTTATCAACCCCCCTTACGGACACAGA
>JADDYF010000407.1 GCA_015712185.1 Bacteroidales bacterium | reverse complement strand
TAATAGTTAGCAATTGCAACAGGACACAGAGCACCCGGCACCCAGCACCGGGAATCCTTCTAATGCTCTGTACCGGCAGGAACGAGAAGCTTCGTCCCGGTATCAAGGATTACCATTTTCTTCCATGAATCAGAATAACCCGGCTGCATGGGCATCACCGGATAGCTGACAGGGCTCCTTTCGAATTGCCCGTCCTTCTCCCTTTTTATATTGCCGTCGATATATTTTACCAGGAGATATTCGCTCAGTTTTTTCCACTGGTCAAAAGTGTTCTGTGCACTTTTCAGTGAATAATCTGTAAGGTATTCCCTTGCTTTCCAGACATTATCTGTATAAAGCTTCTTTGCAGCTTCGTCAGCTTCAGCAGTTTCGGCAAGGAACTTTGTTTCAAGAGATTTCTGTAATTTTATTGCATCAGCACTCATCATATCATACCGGGAATAACACATATTGGCCACAAGGTTGAATAACCAGAATCCCGAAGTGGGTGAATAGGTGAGCATGTCACCATTACCAACCTTAAAGCATTCAGGTACTTCCAGAATTCCGCAATAGATCGGATTAAAGACTGTCGTGGAAGCGTCGTCAACACCGAACCAGAATATTCCGCCTATGGGATCGGGAAGCCAGTTACGGCTTTCAGCGACAAATACGAATCCGGTCTGCTGCGTTGATGTCGCCCTTTCGTTGCAGTATTGCGGTGCGTTTGCCTCACCCGATACACTCCATTCAAGAGGACGCCACCTGTAAGGTGATCCGAATGGTCCTGCGCCAAAGTCCTTTCTCATATCGAAAGGGGTACCTTCGAGGTGATCGCGCATGAAATTCATGAGGTCATAGTTGGATATCTTGCGGTTTGGCTTTACCCACAGTGGCATACGCTTAGTCAGATCATGCCCGGATACATAATTCAGATAATGGTCCATATCATTACTTACCGATCTGAAGAATGCCCATACGCGGATATCACAAAAACGGGCACCGGAAAAGCTTATAGGATTGTATGTATCTGAAAAACTGAAATCCTGGTCTGTACCTGTATATAATTTATTTGCCCTTGCAACCTCTGCCACATCCCAGGCATAGACACATTCAACAACGGGATCGAAGATCCTGCTCAGGTCTTTTGAGGTAATTGCAATGCTGTTCTTCTTTCCGGTTGCTAGAGGAAAGGTCTGTATCCGTGCCTGGTTGGCATGTGCAGAAACATACCCGTCAGGTATAAGTCTTGCCACCCATACGGCGCCTTTTTTACCCGGACCCTTTCCAATAATTTCATAGATCCAGACCTCATTAGGATCAGATATGGAGAAAGATTCACCAGAACTGGCATACCCGTATTCCGAGACAAGGTCAGACATCACCCTGATAGCCTCCCTCGCAGTCCTTGCTCTCTGAAGAGTAATGTAGATGAGGCTTCCGTAATCGATGATACCGGATGTATCAACAAGGCTCTCGATGCCTCCATAAGTCGTTTCGCCTATAGCAAGCTGATGTTCATTCATGTTTCCCACAACAGAATAGGTATGCGGCACCTGTTTTATCTTACCCATGTATCTGAATGTATCCCATTCATAAACATCCAGCATGCTGCCCTGCGGCCAGTCTCTGGCCGGCCAGTAGTAAAGTTCACCGTAAAGAACATGAGAATCAGCTGAATATGTAATCATTGTCGAGCCTCTGACAGATGCTCCCTTCGTTACAAGGAAGTTTGTACAGGCATTTGCTGACTGTTGCTGAACCATTAAAGCAATGAGAACAATCAGAGTTGCGGCAAATAGTTTTTTCATAAAATCGAATGTTTTATAGTTTATTAGCTAATAAATAACAAAGAAATGCAAAGGTAACAAGTCAGAGAGAATTTCAAAAAGTATGTCAGACCATTTTAAGAATATTGATGATTTTCCTTATCCTTTCAGGATCTGCCACCTTTCTTGAGAATTCAGGCAAATCAGGTACTCCTCCCATTGGGATGCCATCCCTCCGGAAAACCATTTTGCTTTCAACTGTTTTTCTTCCTGTAAGGTGAAACTCAACGGCACCCGTGGCCTTTGCCATCGCTGAAATATTTGATTCATCCAGTCCGCTTCCGGGCATTATGATTATCCGGCTACCGGCTTGTTCCACGAGTTTTCTGATCAGAGAGGCTCCTTCAGGAACAGTATTTCTCTGTCCGGATGTCAGAATTCTCGCGGCACCTGCCGATAATATATCTTCAAGTCCTTTTACCGGATCGGAACACATATCAAATGCCCTGTGAAAAGTCACAGACATTGGCTTTGCCAGCCTGATAAGTTCCGCTGTGCGTTCAGTATCTATAGCGCCATCGGATCTTAAAATGCCTATAACAACACCATCTGCACCAATCTCGCCGCATTTTTCGATGTCGCGTTTCATGATATTATATTCACCTTCGGTGTACAGAAAATCTCCGCCACGTGGCCGAATAATTACGTGCAGTCCCAGTGTCAGGTTTTCCCGTGCTGATTTTATTGTTCCAAAAGAGGGAGTGGTTCCTCCTTCAGGCAAATTATCGCACAGCTCAACACGATCGGCACCTGCAATCTGAGCATTGACGGCCGATTCAACGCTGTCGACACATATTTCAAGCCTGAAAATCATGGTCAATTTTTTTAAGATTGTAATAAAAATAACATTTTTTTCTTATCATTGTGCAAAACAATTCTTTACAGTTATGAAACCCACACTCTTGGTCCTGGCAGCAGGTATGGGAAGCCGTTATGGCGGAAATAAACAACTCGATGAAGTAGGTCCGTCAGGTGAAACTATTATTGATTATTCAATTTATGATGCCATCCGGGCAGGTTTTGGCAGGATTGTTTTTGTCATCAGAAGGGATATTGAAGACCAGGTGAAGGAAAGGTTTGTAGAAAAGCTCAGCAACCGTATCAAGGTGGATTATGTTTTCCAGGAGATAACAAACCTTCCTGAAGGGGTGAAGACAACACCCGAAAGACAGAAACCATGGGGTACAAGCCATGCAATTCTCGTGACTGAAAAGGAAATCAGGGAACCTTTTGGAGTTATAAATGCTGATGATTATTACGGAGTGGAATCATACAAGATACTTTATGATTTCCTGGTAAATGATAAAGATCCTGTATGCTATACGATTATTGGATATAAGTTAGGCAATACACTTTCCGATTATGGACATGTCAACAGGGGTATATGCAGGGTTAATTCCGACGGGTTGCTACAGGACATTGTTGAGATGCGTCAGATCGAAAAAATACCGGGTGGTGCAAAAGCGCCCGGGCCGGACGGCAAAGAACTGCAATTTAACGGAAATGAAGTAGTATCTATGAACCTTTTCGGATTCAAGTCATCATGCTATAAATTTCTGAGAGAGGAATTCA
>JADDYF010000342.1 GCA_015712185.1 Bacteroidales bacterium | reverse complement strand
GACAAGTTTGCATGCTCCCCGTGGTTTCGGTTTCTCAAAAAACAGGATCCCTGTCAGTGTTTCCGCCGGAACAGGCTCAACGACTTTTATCTGTTTTGATCTTGCAGTCATAATTCCCCGCATTGAGGCGATCCTTGGCTCCTTTGCGATACCTTTCTGAACTATTGCTACAAACGGAGAGGGTAAGGCCAGTACCTCTTTCCCACCGTCTATCTCACGGGTTATTACCGGATTTCCGTTATCGATATCCAACCCCGAAACAGCCGAAACCGAGGGAATGTCCAGCAATTCTGCCATCATTCCACCGACCATCGATCCGTTATAATCACTCGATTCAATTCCACACATTATTATATCAAATTGCTCCTTTTTTATTGCTTCGGCAAGCTGAACTGCTACGAAATATGCATCAGACGATTCTGCATTTATTCTTATCGCATCATCCGCACCGATTGCAAGAGCTTTTCTGATTGTCGGCTCTGAATCTAATCGCCCGACATGTCCAACGGTAACTGATTTAACACCTTTTAAAGGATCGTCCTTTAACTCAAGCGCTCGTGTAAGCGACAGTTCATCCCACGGATTTATTACCCACTGAATCCCGGTTGTGTCAATGGTGGCATTCCCCTCGGCAAGTTTGATTTTTGTGGTTGTATCGGGAACGTTGCTGATGCATACCAGAATCTTCATTTATACAGGACTTTAGGTTAAAATATTAATAGTAAAAGCATTATCTGAAATCCAGGCTATATCTTTTATCTCAGAGGCGGCAAATATAATAATTTATGCTTCACTTCCAAAGAAGGAGAAGATCATTTTTAATGATGTTCGAAACATCATTCCTGACTATCTGTTTATATTTCTGTTTTTTATATTGAATAATGCTCAACAAGGAAACGGCTGGTCGAAAGGTTTCGGATATGGTAAAATTGTTAATTCAGGTTTTTAATCTAAATTCGCACGCCGGAAATTAATACGGATACAGATTGAACAAACTTTTAAGGACATATATTGCGGTTGCGCTGGCTATGATCTTCTGGTCTTTGTCCTTTATCTGGTTCAAGGTTGCCAATGAAACATTCCGCCCGCTGACAATTGTATTTATCAGGCTGGTGATGGCAGCAGTCCTCATGACATCGTTTATATTCCTCACCGGGAACTATGTTAAGATCAGGAAAGGTGACAGGAAGCTCTTTCTGCTTCTCTCGCTGTTTGAACCCTTTTTCTACTTTATCGGCGAAAGTCATGGACTAACATACGTTTCAGCAACCGTGGGATCGGTGATTATTTCAACAATACCGGTTGTTGCCACACTGGCCGCATGGCTTGTGCTTCGTGAAAGACTCAGGATAATTAATTATGCCGGTATCCTTATTTCATTTCTGGGGATCCTGGTGTTTATTCTCAATAAGGACGGAAATATTTCATTCAACATTAAAGGTCTGGGACTCCTGGGGCTCGCCGTGATTTCTGCCGTCTGCTTTAATATCACTTTGAGCAGGCTCGTGGGAACATACAGTCCTGTTTTCATTGTATTCATCCAGAATATTATCGGATCGCTGCTTTTTCTGCCATTATTCATAATCACCGATTTCAGCAACTTTACAAATACTTTATATTCCTTTTCCGACTTTCTGCCGATCATTTCGCTATCGGTTTTTGCATCATGCGGTGCATTTATCATGTTTGCCTTCTCGGTAAAGAATATGGGGATCACAAGAGCCAATGTGTTTACAAATTTCATCCCGATCTTAACCGCAGCATTTTCCTTCGTCTTATTCGGTGACAAGCTTTCGCTTCAGAATATATTCGGAATGCTGATAGTTATCGCCGGGATCTTCATGGCACAGATAAATGGTCACCGCAGGAATGTTGATGACGCACTGGTACTGACCGGCAAAACAGCCTGATTATAGATCTGCTTATACCGTTCATTAATACTAATTTACATAGCTCCACCGTTTACTAAAATCATACTATATCTGGAACTGTCCGGAAGCATGCTAAGGAAAATATCATATATTACTTTCATCAGTTCTTTTGCCTTCATACTCAATGCACAAACTGGGGGTGACAATGTGTACGAATTCCTGAATCTGACTCATTCCGGACTTGTCACTTCGCTGGGCGGTTCAAACGTTTCGCTGTATACAAATAATCTGAATCTTGCAAATCATAATCCGGCATTATTGAGCAGAGACATGGACCAGGCTCTTGCGCTGAATTATACAAACTATTTTGCTGGCATAAACTATGGTTCTGCAATGTACTCCAGGTCATTTCCCGGGACCGGCAATTTTGCCGCCGGACTGACCTATCTGAATTATGGAACGTTTACCGAAGCGGATCCTTCAGGTAATATCACCGGGACCTTTAAAGCATCAGAATATGCTTTCTCGCTGATATATTCACGTGAACTGGATTCGTCATTTACAGCAGGCGCCTGCCTTAAACCAATACTTTCGCATCTTGAAAAATATACTTCATTTGGCATTGCGTTCGATCTAGGGGCTTCCTACCACAGCAGAAATGATCTCCTTTCGGCAGGTATTGTAATCAGGAATGCAGGTTTGCAGATTACAACATATGCCGGGGAAAAACGTCAGAAGCTTCCTTTCGAAATACAGGCTGGTGTTTCATACAGACTGGCTCATGCACCATTACGCTTCTCGCTTACTCTAAGGCATCTTGAGAAATTTGACCTGACACATCAGTATAACGACTCAATCAATGCAGATAACACTACACCATCTTCGCAAAGTTTCTTTGAGAATGTAATGCGTCATGCTATCCCCGGAGTGGAACTTATCCCACATAAAAACTTTTACTTTAGCGCCGGATATAATTACCAGCGAAGAAAAGAACTGCAGCACGATGCAAAAATTTCATCAATAGGATTCTGCTGGGGATTCGGTATAATCACATCATTCCTGAACCTTGAATTTGGCAGGGCAAGATATCACCTTGCCGGCTCTTCGAACAATATATCGCTGATACTAAGAACAGATATGTTATATCAGCGTTTCCGAAAATAACTTTTTGAATTCAGTCTGGGAAATGCTAATTTTAAAGTCTTGAGCAAACCCCCCAACCCCCCTGAAGGGGGGCTTATTTCAGGATCTGCTGAATGTTTTATATCATTCCTGGATTTAGCCCCCCTTCAGGGGGGTTGGGGGGTTGGGGAGATTAACCCGGCGAATTATGAGTAAAAAGTTAATAATAGCAATTGACGGTTATTCATCCTGCGGGAAAAGCACATTTGCCAAAGCCATCGCAAAAGAGCTAAACTATATCTATATCGACAGCGGAGCTATGTACAGGGCTGTGACTTTATATGCAATGAGGAGAGGATTTATCGGTACCGATTTTCTGAACACGCCGGGAATTATTAATGAACTTAAGGACATACACATCGAATTCGTGCATAATCCCGATATAATGGAGTTTGAGACATACCTGAATTCCGGGAATGTGGAAAGGGAAATAAGGGGAGTGGCGGTCTCTTCTTATGTTAGCAGGATAAGCCAGATTGCAGAGGTAAGAGCCAGGATGGTGGAGCTTCAGAGACAGATAGGTGTTTTTAAGGGAATAGTGATGGATGGCAGAGATATCGGTACGGTTGTATTTCCCGATGCGGATCTGAAGATCTTCATGACGGCAGCAACAGATATCAGGGCAAAAAGAAGATATGACGAGCTGATCAGCAAAGGCATTCAAGTCGAATTTGATGAGGTCAGGAAGAATATCATAGCCAGAGATATAACGGATGAGAATCGCGATATAAGTCCTTTAAGGAAAGCTGATGACGCTATTGTACTCGATAACAGCAGGATGACGGTTGAGGAGCAGATGGTGTGGGTCCGCCGGATAATACAAAAGAAATTACATGGTAGTTGATATTGATAAAAAGTCGGGATTCTGTTTCGGAGTACAAAATGCCGTTGAAATAGCTGAAAAAGCTCTTCTGAAGGGAGAGAAAGTATACTCATTGGGTCCGATTGTTCATAATGATAAGGAGGTCCATCGTCTTGCTGCCTTAGGTCTCATAACAATCGATTACGATAAATTCAGAAAGCTGAAAAACTGTAAAGTCCTTATCAGGGCGCACGGCGAAGCTCCCGAAACCTATATAACCGCCGCGAAAAATAATATTACAATTATTGAGGCAACATGTCCGATTGTAAAAAAGCTGCAGTCGCGCATCAGGAAAACCTGGCTTAATACAAGGGTGAATAACGGACAGATTGTGATATTTGGCAAACCCGGACATGCAGAAGTTGTCGGCTTGCTCGGACAAACAAATAATGAAGGTATTCTTGTTTCGGGTCCCGGCGACCTGAGAAAAGTAGATCTCTCCAGGCCGGTATGGCTGTTTGCCCAGACTACCATGAGTCTGAAGGATTACACTCATTTTGCTGACCTGCTGCGCTCGGAGATGGCTGAAAAGGGCATCACTGAGCCTGATAAGTTCCTTGTTGTAAATAATACTATATGCGGGCAGGTATCAAACAGGGAACCTCATCTTATGGAATTCGCCCGTGAACATGATATTGTGATTTTTGTGAGCGGCAGGGAGAGTTCAAACGGGAAGATGCTGTTTTCAGTTTGCAGAAGCGTGAACCCCGATACCTATTTTATCTCATCTGCGGATGAGATAGATAAGCAGTGGTTTGAAGGCAAAAAATCAGCCGGGGTCTGCGGTGCGACATCAACCCCCAAGTGGCTTATCGAACAGATATATGGCCATATATTGAATTTAAGATTATAGCGGAACATAACTATTATGTCAAAATCAAAAGTCTGGTTTACCAACCTCAGGACAAAATCATCACAAAACCTGCTTAAAAAACTTGAAATGCTGGTGATCAAGGCAGGAATTGAGCAAATAGATTTTAATAGAAAGATCGTTGCAATTAAGATTCACTTCGGGGAGCCCGGCAATCTTGCCTACCTGCGGCCTAATTATGCAGCACAACTGGTTAAGCTCCTGAAATCGAAGGAGGCTATTCCTTTTCTTACTGACTGTAATACATTGTATTACGGGAGGAGGTCCAATGCCCCGACGCATATCGAAGCAGCCTTTGAGAACGGTTATAATCCCCTTGTTACCAATTGCCCTGTCATTATCGCCGATGGTGTCAGAGGAACCGATTACAGGGAAATAGAGGTAAATATGGAATTAACAAAGAAGGCCAGGATCGGAGCTGCAGTTGCCGATTCAGATATAATAATTACGATGACCCACTTCAAAGGACACGAACTGACCGGATTCGGGGGGACGCTTAAAAATCTTGGTATGGGATGTGCCTCAGTCGGTGGAAAGTTATTCCTGCATTCCGGTTCCTCCCCGAGGATCTATGAAAAGAATTGTACCGGGTGCAGGGTATGTGAGAAATACTGTAATTACGATGCAATAAAGGTAGGGAGAGATAAAATTGCACATATTGATTATGAGAAATGCGTCGGCTGCGGCCAGTGCGTGGCAGTGTGCCAGTACGATGCTTCAAGGGTAGTATGGGCTGAAACCTCCGAGAAAGCGTGTAAAAGAATCTCTGAATATGCATATGCGGCCATTAAGGATAAACCATCATTTCACATCAGTTTCATCGTGGATGTCTCACCAAACTGCGATTGCTGGGATTCAAATGATTACCCGGTTGTCCCCGACATTGGTATTGCAGCATCATTTGATCCTGTAGCAATTGACAAGGCATGCGCCGATATGGTTGTTGCTGCTCCTGCACTGCCGGGAAGCAAGATCAGGGAGTCTCTGAACCACAGGGATCTGAGGGACGAGGATAAATTCAGGATAATACATCCCGATACATACTGGCAGTCAGGTATAGGGCATGCGGTGAAGATCGGTCTGGGAAACAGCGATTACGAACTGATTAATGTCTGAAATAATATTCTTATTGCCCGCTTTTCTGATTATCTTTGCTTTTCCCCTGCTCCGGAATGAACATGAACTCTAAAGTAAAAACCGCACGGCTTTCGATTATTTCAAACACCCTTTTGATCATAATGAAGCTCGTGGTGGGTATTATCAGCGGTTCTGTCAGTATTATTTCCGAAGCGATCCATTCCTCGATGGATCTTGTGGCAGCGCTTATAGCTTTCTTTTCTGTAAGGGTATCCGATAACCCGCCTGATACCAGACATCCTTACGGCCACGGAAAAGTGGAAAACATCTCGGGTGTCATTGAAGCAATCCTGATCTTTGCGGCAGCAATATGGATCATTTATGAAGCTGTCAAAAAGCTTATGGGAGAAGATATAGTGCTTGAATCAATCTGGATCGGCTCAATAGTCATGATTATTTCAGCAGTCATTAACACTCTTGTTTCAAAAAAACTATATAAAGTTGCCCGCGAAACAAAATCTGTAGCCCTCGAGGCTGATGCCCTTCACCTTAAAACAGATGTTTATACCTCAGCAGGTGTGGCAGCAGGTCTGTTGCTGATCCTTTTAACAGATATCAAATGGCTCGATCCGGTCGTGGCAATTATGGTTGCACTAATTATCCTGAAAGAGTCCTATACTCTGCTACGGAAAGCGTTTACTCCTCTCCTTGACACAGCCTGGGACGATGACGAGGTTGAAAATCTTGAAAGAAAACTGAACCTGATGAATGTTAACTATCACGATCTCAGAACACGCATTGCAGGCAACTACAGGTTCATCGACCTCCATGTGGAAATACCTGAAGATGAGTCAGTAGGTAGTGCCCATAGTTATTGTGATATGATTGAGGATGAACTGACAAAAGATTACGATAACCTCAGCGTGACCATCCACGTGGAACCCAGCTAGATCTGATGAAATTCATCGGGGATTTTCACATACACTCACACTTCTCGCTTGCCACCAGCAAGGAACTCCGGCCGGGCTTCCTCGACTACCGGGCAGGGCTTAAAGGAATCAAAGTTGTCGGTTCCGGCGATT
Source organism: Bacteroidales bacterium (assembly GCA_015712185.1). GTDB lineage: Bacteria > Bacteroidota > Bacteroidia > Bacteroidales > VadinHA17 > LD21. Next base: position 1,939 of record JADDYF010000342.1, on the reverse strand, counting down.
TTACCCATCCTGGCTGGCTTCAGGAATTGAAAGAGGAACTTGAACCTGCCGGGGAAGGACTCTACAAGCTCAGGAAAGAATATAAGAAACAGATCCATCCCTTATCACAGGAGGATGTGAGATTCATCCTCACAGCGGAAATCAGCAATATATACAAGAAAAAAGGTGAGGTAAGAAAAGTCCATAATTTAGTTTTCGCACCATCCTTCAGTGTTGTTGAAAGAATACAGAACAGGCTTGCAACCCTCGGGTTTAACATCACCTCAGACGGCCGGCCGATAATCGGGATGGACAGCAGGGATCTGGTTGAGTTATGCCTCGAAGTCTCAGACGACATATTTTTTGTGCCGGCCCATATATGGACACCATGGTTTTCCGTACTGGGTTCAAAATCGGGATTTGACTCAGTAGGTGAATGTTATGAAGATCTTTCAAAGTATATCACAGCGGTCGAGATGGGCCTTTCCACCGATCCGCCAATGAACTGGATGTGCAGCTTCCTTGATGACTTTACACTGATAGCAAACTCCGATGCCCATTCACCTGAAAAGCTCGGACGTAATGCAAATATCCTCGATTCCGAACTGTCATACGATGGTATCATAAGTGCCATGAAACCGGGAGGGAGGGAAAAGTTCCTCGGAACAATAAATTTCTTTCCACAGGAAGGCAAATACCATTATGACGGTCACAGAAAATGCGGGATCAGGTGGAGTCCGCTGGAAACACTGCAGCACGATGAGATCTGTCCGGTTTGCGGTAAAAAGATCACTGTAGGAGTGATGAACCGGGTCGCCCAGCTGGCTGACCGCGATGTGGTGACCAGCCGGCATCCCTTCTACAGCCTGATCCCTCTGAAAGAGCTTCTTTCAGAGATCGAGGGTGTTTCACCCGATTCAGCAAGAGTCGATCAGCATTACAGACAGCTTGTGCAAAAAGCCGGCTCCGAATTCAATATCTTATTGCATTGCACTATTGATGACGTCAGTACAATCGGCGGAGAGATATTAGCCGAAGCAGTAAGGCGAATGAGGAACAGAGAGGTATATATACAGGAGGGATATGACGGTGAGTTTGGCATCATCAAAGTCTTTAAAGAGGGTGAAACTAAAATGCTGGTGCAGTCAACATCATTATTTGAAGAACAGACAGGCAGATATCCGGCTCAAAGCAAACCCCGCCCGCTTGTCAGCTTCGACCTGGAGGCTTTCCGTAAATTAAAACTTCAGAAAAGAGAGCCCGCCGTTTCAGAGTTAACCCTGACTATGCCGGAAATCCCGGTCCGCCGGGTATATGAAGGATTGAATGATGAACAGGCGGAAGCTGCCTCACATTTTAAAGGTCCTGCAATAATACTGGCAGGTCCGGGAACGGGAAAAACCAGAGTCCTGACAACCCGGATCGCCAACCTTATCCGTAAAAGAAATATTGATCCGGCCAATATCCTTGCCATCACTTTCACAAACAAGGCGGCAGGGGAAATGAAGGAGAGGCTGGCACTTCTTCTGGATAATCAGACAGTGAACAATCTTACCATCTCCACATTCCATGCATTCGGGCTGTCAGTAATAAAGAATTTCCTGAAGAATTCCGATATGAAAGACACCCTGACAGTGATCGATGAAGACGATAAAGCACAGATCCTGTCAGGAATAGTTGCCGATAGATCCAATCTTGCTGATGCCGGTGAAAAGATATCTGCGATAAAACAATCACTGATATCCGAAACCGGAATTGATGATGCTGCGCTTGCTGATGTTTTCCGGAAATACAACCAGGCACTGAGACAATGCAGTGCTTTCGATTTTGATGATCTTGTGAGTTTCCCCGTATACATTTTCAGAAATTATCCTGAAGTACTTTCTGATTACCATAATAGAATACACAGGATGCTGGTTGATGAATATCAGGACATTAATTTTGCACAATACACTCTGAT
>JADDYF010000292.1 GCA_015712185.1 Bacteroidales bacterium | reverse complement strand
CATTTGTAGTGCAGCCGATGCTTTATGCTGCTTCAGCACATAGAATGTTATCATTCCCGGAACAATCAGCAGGAGATAAAGATAATGCGGTTCTGCAAAATGGATGTTCATACTGATGCCTCCTTCACTTTATCATTTGCTGAGGCAGGTTCTTCTGCCGCATCCTGCAATCGTGTAGCAAGGACAAATTCCCATGAATCCTCGAAGTGGAGTTCATTCTCGGATGGTTCGGGTCTGTACTTTGCAAATTTGACCAGGTCCGCTCCGGTCAGTATTGATCTGAGCTTTGAATATGATCCATTCTTTTTGAAACCTGTCTTAAGCAGAGCGTCAAGGGTCTCAGATGTAGTGAGCTCGAGCGAGAAAACACCAAATCTGTCCTCGAGGTACTGCCTGATTATTTCTGTCAGCCTGGTATAATATTGTTTGGTCTCTCCTTTCTGCCAGAGTTTCTCATCTCTCAGCTTTTCCAGTTCCCTCAGGGCAATAACATGGGCCGGATCGCGGTGGATGATCACCTGCTTTCCCTCTTTCTTTTTTACCAGCCTTCGGAACAACCCGGTCAGGAACCATGCTGCTGCTGCAACCACGGAAATAAGAAGAATCCACGGAAGCACCTCTGCCAGTGTCAGCGGAGCACGGTAGGGTCCGATAATATCGAATATCCTGGATGCAGTATCGGCCGGAGTGATCCTTACTCTCATAACCTCGAGAGGGGAATAGTCTGAGTAGAAGCGCTTTAACCCGTTTTCAGTCCTTATTTCCGCATAGAGCGGCGGAACCTGGTAGAAACCGGAATCGAAAGAGGTCACAAGATATCTCTTTGAGATACTGATCCTGTTGTTACCTGCATTGGAGCTGTCTGTACCACTTACAGACAAAATTTCGATGTTCTTTACCAGGGTATCTTTCAGTTCAGGGAGGGTAACTGCAATGCCGGACGGCTGTTCCACGATAATATTAAAATGAATCTGATCGCCTATATAGATCCTTGAAGAGTCAAACCCGGCAGTTACTTTAATGTCCTGTCCTTTCACCTGGAGGGAAATCCCGATAATTAACAATATCTGAAAAGAAAGACTCTTCATATTGATTACCTGGCTGCAAACAGTTTTATCAGCGGTTTCACATAATCTTCTCCTGTGCTGATATAGGCTGCATCAACACCGCATTTCTTAAATGTATCCCGGATTCTGGCAGTATGTTCATCCCACCACCGCATATAAGCTTTCCTGATATGGCCTGATGATGTATCAACCCATTTTTCATAACCCGTTTCTGCATCTGAGACTTTAATCAGACCGATGTTTGGCATAGAAGCCTCGACCGGATCGAACACTTTCAGAGCTGCTATATCGTGCTTGTTTGATGCTATACGCAAAGCTTCCTCAAAATCGGGGGCAATAAAATCAGATATTATAAACGCCGTACACCTCTTCTTAATAGCGCTTGTAAGGAACTGGAGCGGAACATTCAGATCCGTTCTGTTACTTTCCGCCTTGAAACCGAGCAGTTCCCTGATGATCCTGAGAATATGTTTCCTTCCCTTTTTCGGAGGGATGAATTTCTCAACCCTATCTGAAAAGAAGATCACACCAATCTTGTCGTTGTTGAATATTGCCGAGAACGAAAGGACTGCCGCAACCTCGGTCATAATATCGAGCTTGAAACTGACAGTAGTACCGAAGCTACCCGATCTGCTGACATCTATAAGCAGAACTACGGTCAGCTCCCTCTCTTCTTCAAAAATCTTGACATAAGGATGGTTGAACCTTGCAGTAACGTTCCAGTCTATATTCCTGACATCATCACCATAAATATACTCCCTCACCTCGCTGAAGGCGATTCCTCTTCCCTTGAAAGCACTATGATACTGGCCTGCAAAAATATGCCTTGTCAATCCCCTTGTTTTGATCTCTATCCGGCGGACTTTCTTTAATAATTCAGTTGCTTCCACTTTCCTATGGCACTTCAACAACATTAAGTATTTCAGCGATAATCTTGTCCTGGTCAATATTTTCTGCTTCAGCCTCATAAGTAAGACCAATTCGGTGGCGCATAACGTCGGGACAGATTGTCCTGACATCTTCCGGAATAACAAATCCTCTTCTCCTGATGAAAGCAAATGCCTTTGATGCTATTGAGAGGTAAATTGAGGCGCGCGGTGATGCCCCGTAGGATATCATATTTGAGAATGCAGGGAGACCGAATTTTTCGGGATTACGGCTTGCAAAAACAATATTGAGGATATAGTTCTCGATTTTTTCATCCATATAAACTTCCCTGACTATATCGCGGGCCTTTATGATATCGGCAGGTTTCAGTACTGTGGCTGTTCTAGGAAATTCTTTTGCCAGGTTCTCCCTTATAATCAGCTTCTCCTCGTCCATTGACGGATAATCAATCAGCACTTTCAGCATGAACCTGTCGACCTGGGCTTCAGGGAGCGGATAGGTTCCTTCCTGTTCAATGGGATTCTGAGTAGCCAGGACAAGGAAAGGTTCATCGAGCCTGTATGTTGTTTCTCCTATTGTGATCTGCCTTTCCTGCATAGACTCAAGCAGGGCACTCTGGACTTTTGCAGGGGACCGGTTTATCTCGTCGGCAAGAATGAAGTTGGCAAATACCGGACCTTTTTTCACAATGAACTCTTCTCTTTTCTGGCTATAGATCATTGTACCGATAAGGTCTGCAGGAAGAAGATCGGGTGTGAACTGAATCCTGCTGAATTTTGCATCAATAATTGCCGCGAGAGATTTTATTGCGAGTGTTTTTGCGAGTCCCGGCACACCTTCAAGCAAAATATGACCGTTTGCAAGTAGACCGATCATCAGACTGTCAGTCAGGTGTTTCTGACCGACGATCACCTTATTCATTTCCATCCTGATGATATCAACAAAGGCGCTTTCCTTTTCAATTTTTTCATTCAGTATTCTGATGTCTGCGGTTTGCTCCATAGTATAAAAATTTAATCTGCAAATATAGTTAAATGAGCATACAAATTACCTTCAGAGATCTCTCTGAAAATAATTTACGCAAATGAAACAACAGAATTAATAAAGGGTTGTTAATGAGTGTTAAAGTTGTGTTAAAAAACCCAATGTCAGGTGGTTCTGCTATTCAGAGATTGCTAACGGATTCCATGAGAAACCCGCTCTTACAGAGCTCCTCAGGATAAGGATCAGCATCAGAGGGATAAATGCATTATTGAAAAAATTAGGAAAAACTAACAGGACAACCGTCGATATCAGTGCCAGGAAAAACACAATGGCAAACCAACCCCGCCAGTCCTTACTGAATATAATACTTGCAAGGCAAATCAGAATAAACGGATTAAGCCAGATGATATTCAGGTTCCATTTAACTTCAGGATGGTCAGACACGAAATTGAAGAAGATCATGAACAGCGCGAGCAGCGAAAAGAATGCAAACACAACAATATCGAGTATCCTGTTTGCTGATTTTTCCCTGTTGACCGCGGAAAACAGGATTATAATGATAAGAACAACTGAGAAGACAAATATAGGTTCAGTCAGAAGTTTTCGCTTTACTGATAGCTGGTCAAATTCAAGCACTGTTTCAGGATTTCTAAGTAAGGGTATCATCTTGCCGTCGCGGCTGATCACTGCGTCCGACAATCCTTTCTGCAGGTCAATAGGCAGGAACATCCTGTCGCGGAATTTAGCTTTTTTATCGCCGGGTGTGCCAACTAAAAGATCGACTCCCAGCTTCAGCCAGGGATATGGTCTCTGATATTCACTGATCTTATTCCTGAATGTCGGGATGCCTATGGGCGGTTCCGGAGGGTACAGGAGTTTTTTCCCAACACTCTTTTCGAGAATATCCCTTATCCGTGTTGCACAATTATCATAGAAGAAATCATAACGGTATTTGATATTCCCGGGTTTCAGGTTTTCGTTTATTAAAGTGATCAGTGTATCCGTGTCACGCTTGTCGAGATTGATTTTCTGCTGGCAAACCGACCTTCTCTCATACATATAATCCTCGAGAAAGATCTTAAAGGGATATGCACCGAGCATGTACTGAAGCTTTCCCTTGGCAAACTTCCAGGCAAAGTTCGGCGTGCTGAAATCAAATACTCCCCAGTTGTAAACAGTATCACTATGGGAATCCGGATCAACAATTCTCAGGGCGCTGTGTCCATAAATCGAATAGGTTGCTGTGCCGGGGGTACATGTGATAAGGAAGACCTGTGTTTCGCGGTTCTCCTGAGCTGAAAGATCGAATGTTCCTGCCAGCAATATTATAATGATGGAAAGAATTATCTGTCTCATTTATCTGTCCGTTTGGTTGAGCCTGAAATTTCAATTTGCAGATACGAATGTGCAAATAAGAACGGAAATAGCATTCAAAACAGCAGAATTTTTTTCGATTTTATTTAAATTGCGCATTTCCTGAAATATTCTGAAAGCTATGAATAAATCCATTTTACTGTTTCCGGTGTTATACATTTTATTTTCAGCAGGTTGCTCACAGAATCATCGCAGTACGGTTGTTGAGATCAGGGAAGATCAGTTTTACATTAACGGCAGTCCGACCTATGATGGCAGGTACTGGAAGGATCTCAGGATTGAAGGATTGCTGTTAAATTCGAGGATGGTCCAGGGTATTTTTGATGACCTGAATCGTGAGACAATAAGCAACTGGGAATACCCTGATACAAAAAAATGGGACCCTGACAGGAATACGGCGGAGTTTGTCGGGAATATGGAGAACTGGTATAAGCACGGACTTCTGTCGTTTACTATTAATATCCAGGGCGGCAGTCCGCAGGGTTATTCACAGTCACAGCCATGGCACAATTCGGGGTATAATCCTGACGGGTCGTTGAGACCTGAATATTTCGCCCGCCTTGAAAAAATACTCATTAAAGCTGATGAGTTAGGAATGGTGCCTATCCTGGGGCTTTTTTATTTCGGCCAGGATGAAAGGTTAACCGACGAAACGGCTGTTATCAATGCTGTAAATAATGTGATTGACTGGCTTTTCAGCAAACAGTACGAAAACATCCTCATTGAAATTAATAATGAATGTAATGTGAGGTATGATCATGAAATATTGAAACCACAGAGGGTGCATGAGCTGATTGAACTGGTTAAAAGCAAACAAAAGAACGGCTACAGGTTTTATGCAGGAACCAGCTATGGAGGCGGGTTTATTCCGCTACCAAATGTAGTAAGGTTTTCAGACTTCATCCTTATACACGGGAACGGGGTATCCGATCCGGCGAGAATCCTGGACATGGTGGTAAAGACAAGGGAGGTTGAAGGATACACTCCAAAACCGATCCTGTTCAATGAAGATGATCATTATGACTTTGACAGGGAACAGAATAATTTTGTTTCTGCCCTGAAAGGTTACGCATCGTGGGGCTATTTTGACTACAGGATGAAGGGTGAATCTTTTGAAGATGGCTATCAGAGTGTTCCGGTTGACTGGGGGATCAACTCGGAAAGAAAGAAGCAATTCTTCAGTTTACTGAAAGAAATTACGGGGAAGAAGTGATATTGAAGAGGTTGAAAAGCTAATGATCCCCTCCATGGGAGGGGCTTGGGGTGGGTAAACTCAGGAGTTGAACAGGTTGAAGAGGTTTAAGAAGTTTAAAAGTTGAAAGGGTTGAAGAAGTTGAATTATTTTAATAATCTTTGGTATGGAAATATTAAAACCAATCTGTAATATGA
>JADDYF010000249.1 GCA_015712185.1 Bacteroidales bacterium | reverse complement strand
ACATTTGGTGACAGCTTTGGCGCCGGATGGAAAGTAATGTCAGATAACTTCCTCAGATTATTGCTGGTTGTTTTTGTGCTGGCCATCCTTACAGTTCCGATGAAAGGGCTGGATTTCCATTTTGACGGAGGGGATCTTGACAAATTTCCCTGGAGATGGGAGGGCGACTGGGGCCAGATCTTCAGTCTGGCATCGCTCGGAGTATTTGCGGTTTTCCTGGGACTGGTGGCTTTGCTTTATATCTTCCTTGCATTACCGGTTGTACAATATGGAGCCAAAATGATATTTGTTCAGGCGGTAAGGAAGGTCAAGCCTGATTTCGAATGGCTTATCAGAGGATTCTGGCAGAACTATCTGAATATCATTCTTACCAATCTTCTTGTTACTGCCCTTGTGGTGCTGGGATTGTTTGCACTGATCGTGCCGGGGATAATCATCGCCTGCAGGCTTGTCTACGCGCCCTTTATAGTAATGGACAAAAAGCTCGATCCTATTGAATCAGTGGAATTAAGCTGGAAACTCACAAGGGGTCATGGCTGGACAATATTCCTTATGGGTTTTGTATCATTTTTCATATTTATCTTCGGCCTGATACTGTTTTTTGTAGGTGTTTTCCCTGCACTGATCTGGATAAAAAGCTCTTTTGCATCACTATACCAGGCTTTGCTTTTAGAAAAGGAGAAACCTGTCGAACAGGTTGCAGCATAGAAAAAATATCACCCACATATCTTCAGTTTTCATGTTCCCGGCCTGCCGTAACGGCAGGCTTTTTTTGTTAGCAACGTTGCAAGCAACGTAGATAGCAACATAGGAGCAACGTAGACAGCAACATAGTTACCTGCGTGGTAGTGGCGAACAATCAGTATTATATTTTCTTCAGCTTTGCAAACCTGAGCAGGAGCTTTTTTGTTCCGTTTGTTTCAAATTGTACGGAAGCGGTTGTATCCGGTGGTTCTCCTTCAATAGAAACGATCTCTCCTGTGCCAAACCTGTCGTGCATTACCGAATCCCCGACGGAAAACTCCGGCAGACTGTTTCCGCTGAAGGGTATGAAGGCAGGCGCCCGAGATCTACTGCTCTTTTTGGGCCTTAACCTGAGCTTGTAAGGCCCGGTTTCCTCACGTACAAAGGATGTTCTGAAGGGTTTTCCTCCTGTCTGCGGAAATTCGAGGAATTTGCGGTCGATTTCGCGGAGGAAGCGGCTGGGACTGCTTCTCTCGAGATTTCCCCATTTATACCTGTTAAGTGCATAGCTGAGGGTTGCCTGTTTTTCGGCACGGGTAACAGCCACGTAAAAGAGCCGCCTCTCTTCCTCGAGCTCACGTGCATTACCTGCGGAAAGGGGGGAGGGGAAAAGATTATCTTCCAAACCTGCTACATAAACATGTTTGAATTCCAATCCTTTAGCAGAATGCATTGTCATCAGGGTCACTTTATCGCGATCTTCCTCTTTTTCATTATCCTGGTCGGTCAGCAATGCAACATTTGCCAGATAAGCCTCGAGGGCTGAAGGTTCGCCATTTGTTTCAGCAGATTCGGTAAAGATCTTGATGCCATTCAACAATTCCTCGATATTTTCAAAACGGCTTATCTCTTCAGGCATTTTTCCATCTCTCAATTCTTTCATTATTCCTGAACCGGTGGCAATCTCCCTGGCTTTATCATATGCATTCCTGGTTGCACAATCGAGTGATAACCTGTTTATCATTTCGACATAATCGAGCAGTTTCTTTGCAGTACCTGCATTAAACTGAGCCTGATATTTCCTGCATTCTGAGATAATGCTCCATGGCGTCATATTAAGATCGGCAGACAGCTCAAATATTTTCTGAACGGTTGTTTCACCGATGCCTCTCTTAGGATAGTTTATCGATCTCTTCAGGGCTTCCTCATCCTCGTGATTTATTACCATTCTGAAGTAGGCAAGGATATCCTTGATCTCTTTCCGTTCGTAAAATGAGAGGCCTCCGTAAATCTTATAGGGTATGTTTTTCCTCCGGAGGGTCTCTTCAAATATCCTGCTCTGGGCGTTTGTCCGGTAAAGGACAGCGAAGTCCGACCAGTTGAGCCGCTGCGAAAATCTTTTATCAAAGATATCAGAGGCAATATTGAATCCTTCTTCCGTATCGGTCATAGACTGCAATACCATGATCTTTTCGCCCGGTTCATTCCTTGAATAAACCGCCTTCTGTATCTGACCTTCGTTATTCGCGATGATCTCATTGGCAGCATTAACGATCGTTTGTGTGGAACGGTAGTTCTGTTCAAGCTTGAAGAGCTGGTAGTCGGGATATTCATTTCTGAATTCCAGGATATTCTCAATCCTTGCACCGCGGAAGGAATATATGCTCTGTGCATCATCACCCACCACACAAAGATTCCTGTGAACTGCCGACAGTTTCTTCACAATTAGGAACTGTGAATAGTTTGTATCCTGGTATTCATCAACAAGAATATATCTGAACCGTTCCTGGTAGGATGCCAGGACACCGGGGAAATCCCTGAACAGGATGTTCGTGTTCATAAGCAGATCATCAAAATCCATTGAATTTGCCTTGAAGCACCGCATAGTGTATATCCTGTAGATATCCGAAAGCAGAGGCATCCTGCAGGAGTTATCGTATTCGCGCATTCCCTGGTCGGCGGCATACATACCTGCAGTCACTAAGTTATTCTTTGCCGTCGAGATCCTGGCTGCTATCACACCTGGCTTATAAATATCATCATTCAGGTTCAGTTCTTTTATTATTGCTCTTATAAGGCTTTTCGAATCGGAAGCATCGTAAATAGTGTAATTCGGCTTGTATCCCAGCCTGTCGCCTTCAATCCTGAGGATCCTGGCAAAGACTGAGTGAAAGGTTCCCATCCACAGGAAACGGGCAATTTCGGCCCCTGCGATCCTGGCTATGCGATCCTTCATCTCGCCGGCTGCCTTATTTGTAAATGTGAGTGCAAGTATCTTACCGGCGGGTACTCCTTTCTGCAGAAGATAAGCGATCCTGCAGGTAAGTACACGTGTCTTGCCGGCACCGGCGCCCGCAATCACAAGAGCAGGGCCTTCAGTGTTGATAACTGCCTTCTGCTGAGCTTCATTAAGATCGTCGAGCCAGTTGTGAATCATTTATTTCTGAATAACAGCGTACCGGGTGGGGCAAATTTAAGAATAACGCAATCAAAGAATGTCAATCTGAAAATCAAAACAGGATTATTTATTAACAATAATATTTTACAAATTCATAACTTGCCAGACCGTCCGGCGATTAACTAATAAACAAATACAGACACATGAAATCAGCAAAACTCCTTTTTGTTCTTCTGACAGCATCGGCGTTGAACGTCATGGCTCAGCCTCATGAGCAGGTCTATGTTCCCGATCCCGATCCGCTGATTCAAAAGAGAATTGACCAGTGGCAGGATATCAAATTCGGACTACTCATGCACTGGGGTCCATACAGCCAGTGGGGTATTGTCGAATCGTGGTCGATCTGCCCCGAAGACGAAGGATGGTGTGTGCCCGACACCGTGAAAGACTACTTTGCTTATAAAAAACGGTACGAAGACCTGGGAAAGACTTTCAATCCGGCAAAATTCGATCCTGTGAAGTGGGCAAGGGCGGCTAAGGACGCAGGAATGAAATATGTCGTTTTCACAACAAAACATCATGACGGATTCTGCATGTTCGACTCGAAATACACCGATTATAAAATCACGGGTAAAGATTGTCCGTACCATACTGATCCGAAAGCGAATGTTACAAAGGAGATCTTCAATGCATTCCGCAACGAAGGCATGTGGGTAGGTGCCTATTTCTCAAAGCCCGACTGGCATTGCCCCGATTACTGGTGGCACCAGTTCCCGCCATATGACCGCAATGTGAATTATGATCCTGCCAGATATCCTGACAGATGGAACAGCTATGTGAATTTCACCCAAAATCAGATTATGGAGCTTTGTACTGAGTACGGGAAAATTGATATTTTCTGGTTCGATGGAGGATGGGTGCAGAAAAGGGAAGTTAAAGGTGAAACACCATCAATTCCGGGATTTATTATAAAACGACCCATTAACCAGGACATCAGGATGGATGAGCTGGTGACGAAGATCAGGTCAAAGCAGCCGGAGGCTATTGTGGTTGACCGTGCAGTAGAAGGAAAAAACCAGAATTACCTCACACCCGAAAACATGGTACCTGATAAAATGCTGCCTTACCCGTGGGAGTCGTGCATGATTTTAGGAGGTGGCTGGTCGTATTCGTTCAATGCAAGGATGATGCCCACACGGCGGATTATTCACATGCTTTCGGATATCATTGCCAAGGGAGGAAACCTGCTTCTGAACATCGGTCCGGGTCCGGACGGTACCTGGTATGACGAGGCATACATCCGTCTGAAAGAGGTAGGCGACTGGCTCAGGATAAACGGTGAAGCCATCTACAGCACACGAACACTAGCCCCTTATTATGAAGGGAAACTACGATACACCCGGGATAAGAACGGAGCAGCATATATCATTTACCTGCTCGACGAGAATGAAAAACTGCCTGAGGAGATTAAAGTAAACGGCTTTGTACCCGCGAAAGGAGCCAGAATCACTGTTCTCGGCACAAATGGAAATCCAATGAGGTGGACATCTGAAGGAAAAAATTTCAGCATTAAGGTTTCAGAAAGTCAGCGGAAAGGTGTCACGTCTCAACATGCTGTGGTCCTAAAGGTCAGCCGGATCACAGGGTAACTGATCATTGTGAGGCAGGTGCTTAATTAAACTTGCCGGGGATTATACCAATTGTTAAAGATAGAACGTTAATAGAAGATACATACGATTACCTGTGCGTTTTTGGCTTTTATCCGTATTGATGATTCTGCCATTTTCCCTGATGGCACAGCTGACCGCTCCCGGATCGAATGCGGTAAGATCTACATCATATTCACCATATTATCCAATCTTTTTCTACTGCAATATAACAGGAGGCGAGAGAGGGAAACTCACCGCGACAAGCCCGTCGGGAACTGGACCATTCAGCTTCTCATGGTACCGGTGGAATGATGCCACGAACAGCTTCAGCATATCCGTGAAATCAGAATCGGGTGTAATGACCTCCTCAGTTGAGACCCTTGCTGAGGGAGGATATAAAGTGGATATAGACAGCGCAGGATTTTATGATACAAGCCTTGTGGGCTGGATCTTTTTTGACAAGCCGCCGACTGCAACAGCTGGATTACAGCAACAGCTATGTGACAGAATTGCCCTGAACGGTGATACTGCAGCCGCAATACACAGCTTTACATATAAAAATGTCAATAACGGAACGCCGCTTTCAATTGAGAATGAGATAAC
>JADDYF010000239.1 GCA_015712185.1 Bacteroidales bacterium | reverse complement strand
TCCCTTATGATTAAATGGAAGCATAACAATGTCATAGAATCCTTCGGAGTTGTTTCTTTCCGATAGGCTCATCAAATCGTTGTGTGTTGAGAAGCCGTGGGCCCTTATCACTCCGGCCTTTTTCATTTCCGAAAAAAACTTCATTGTTTCATCATGAAACAGCAGGTCCTCTTCCGAAGCATCGTGATACAGCATAATGTCAATATAACCGGTATTCAGGGCTTTAAGGCTTTCGCTGAGCTTTGAATAGAGAATGTTTTTTATCTCTGCCGCACCTTTCTGTCCTTTACCTCGTGAGGTGAGTTCGTTCGCATCAAGCCGTATTTTTGATTGTAAAATGATATTTTTCCGTATACCGTCTATTGCTCTTCCGACAATGCGTTCGTTGTTCCCGTTGGCATAACCCCTGCCTGTATCAATCATGTTAATGCCTTTCTCAGCTGCATATTTTATCAGCGATTCCTCATTCGTGCGGGATGCACCAAAACAGACCGGATTTACCATTATGCCTGTCTTGCCGATAGTCCGCATCGCTGTAACAGGCTCAGTATATGCCGGTTTGGCAGAGCCAGGTATCAGGCACAAACCGGTTATTCCGGTGATTGCCTTTATAAATTTCTTGCGGCTTAATGATTTTTTTACCATTTACTGTGCGGATTATCTACTACAAGTCTTGTTTTTTTGTTTGCTATTGATAGTCCGATACGGAATACCGACCTTGTGATCAGTTCCATCTTTTCGAAGTCTATCTTTTCTTTAACATCCCCCGGAGTATGATAGTCACTATGCAGACCTGATGTGAAAAACAAAATGGGGATGTCCTTAAGGACAAAATTATAATGGTCGCTTCTGCTGAATAGCTGGAGCGGATGGTTCCTCCCACTCAGACTGTAATCAAAATCAAGGCTACTGGCTTTATCTGCCTCTTCGGCCAGAGCCATAAGTTCTTTGCTCTGATAATCGGCAATTACAAATACCTTTTCGGGACCTGTCATTGGCGTTTGAGAAGAAGTATCGGCAATCCCCTTAACTCTTCCTATCATGTCCATATTCAGGTCAGCAACGGTTTTTTCCAGCGGAAACAGGGGATTCTTAGTGTAATATTCTGAACCAAACAGTCCGATTTCCTCACCCGAAACCCAGAGAAACAGCAGCGACCTCAGCGGGCGGCTCTTAAGATTCTGAAATGCTTCGGCCAGTGAAAGCAGAGCCGCACAGCCTGATGCATCATCATCAGCCCCCATGTTTATTTTATCTCCTCTTCCGCCGATATGATCAATATGACCGGAAAAAATGATAAATTCGTTCTTAAGCACAGGATCTCTCCCCTCGATATATGCTGCAATGTTTGATAGCGTTTTTTCTTCATTCATCGTAACTTCAGTGATCTTCAGCTGTTTATCAGGTATCAGGAAAGAATGGGGCTTAAGTTCCCTGTCGATCCGGTATTGAAGCTCTTCAAGTGTCGATCCGGTTCCTTTAAGGAGTTCATCAGCTACTTCGCGATGTACAAATAAAATCCTCGCCATTCCGGGAAAATCAAAAGCCCTGCTCTTTTCACCTTTCAGGCTTTTGCTCGCATTCAGTTCTCCTGCAAATCCCGGGAACATTTCATCAAATGAACTGTACCCCGATTTCGGATCAGTAACAAAAAGAATGGCTTTGGCTTTTGAGAACAGAAGCACTGACAGCTTGGTCTGGATACCATTGAATGACGACCATTGTGTACCTTCAAATAGAAATTCCTTTCCATCATCAGAAGTCGGAGCCCTTAACATCACCAATAAAATCTTACCCTGTGTCTCCACTCCTTCCAGATCGTTGTAGGAATATTTATCCGCTTTAATCCCGTACCCGGCAAATACTACTTCACCAGCTATAACAAAGTCGGATGGACCTAAAGGCATAAGCTGATAAATCGGTTTTGTAATTGTCAGTGTATCCCCTCCTCCCGGAATGACCTGGACCTTTGTTTTTTCACTGTCAAATTTCTTCTGGATAATGGTATATGGCTGAAAAAAGCTGCTGCCGTTTGCCGGTTTAAGTCCCAGTATTTTTGCATTCGATGCAATAAATTCCTGCGCTATTTCAAGTCCGAGCTCACCGTTCATACGTCCCTGAAGAAGGGGAGAAGCAAGGAATGAAACATAGCTTTCAAGATCTTCCGATGTTATCAGGTCAGAACCTTGTATCTTTTTTTGTGCAGGGAGAGCGGAAGATGATAATAATAATATGAAGATTGTCAAACAGCTGAAATACTTTCTCATATGATGTACAATGTATTTTATAATAAAGCTCGTAAAGGTAGAAAGTTTTTCCAAACACAAGCAGGTATGATGCTGGTTACAATAAAAACGGAAAATCCCGGTATGCATATTAAATAAGCTGATGAAATTCAGGGAAGCCGTTAATTTTTTTTAAGTTTGTGCGGGCAAACCACAAAAGTATGGGAGTTGGAGTTTATTTCTGGATAGCATTCAATCTTGTCATAATCATAATGCTGTCCATCGATCTTGGTATTCTCAACAAAAAAGCACATAAGATACCCTTAAAAGAGGCTGTAATATGGGTTGGAGTATGGGTAACCATTGCCCTTCTGTTTAATCTTTTTGTATACCTTGAATTCGGGAAAACAAAGGCACTTGAGTTTTTCACAGGTTACCTGATTGAATACTCCCTGAGCGTTGATAACATCTTTGTTTTTATACTTATTTTTTCATATTTCGCTGTTGACGACCGGTATCAGCATAAGATTTTATTCTGGGGGATCATCGGTGCACTGGTTATGAGAGCGATATTTATCTTCGCCGGTGTTGCCCTGATCAACAAATTTCACTGGATTATAATTATATTCGGTGGATTCCTCGTGTTTACCGGCATTAAGATGCTGACACAGAAAACAGTATCAACCGATCCTGGTAAAAATCCTATTGTAACATTTTTCAGGAAGATCTTCCCTGTAACACAGGAGGTGCATGGCAGCAGTTTCTTTATAAAACAGAACGGCAGATTCTCAGCCACACCGCTTTTCCTCGTACTTCTTGTGATTGAGTCATCCGACCTGATATTTGCTGTTGACAGCATCCCTGCAGTTCTTGCTATAAGCCATGACAGGTTCATTGTTTACACTTCAAACATCTTTGCAATACTGGGATTACGGTCGTTATATTTTGCAGTTGCAGGTATAATGGGATATTTCAGGTATCTGAAAGTAGGTCTTGCCTTTATCCTTACATTTGTAGGCCTGAAGATGCTGGCTTCCTATTTCGGTTTAGAGATCCCTATACTGATTTCACTGTCGGTAATTATTTCCATACTCATATTGTCCATTCTGGCATCAGTCGTAATAAAAAAGAAATAACTTTTATCTGTCAGTATCTGTTGTTTTAATTTATCGGAAGGAAAGTATTAATTTTACTATGTCTGATTAGACCTGCTGTTTATCACAGAGCAACTTAAAGGAGCAACGGTAATGAATTCAGTTAATCAAAAAGCGGTTATACCATGGCCATTGGTTGTTCTCTTTATAGTTGTTTCGGTAAGCGCTATCCTGGTTGGTATTTTATATTATGATAACCAGAGGAATACTTCACTGACAAACAGGCAGACTGAGCTTTCGGCAATAGCTGATCTAAAAGTGAGACAGATTTCTCAGTGGCGCCGCGAACGTATTGCCGATGGTATTTATCTCAGTAACAGCACGACTCTGATAGGAGATTTCCATGCATTCATCGATATAGATTCAACAGAATCGCGTGAGAAGGATCTGAAGAAAAATCTCAAGGCGCTTGTAGATAACTATGATTACAGGAATGCCCTGCTTCTCGATTCAAAAGGTAAGGTGAGGCTTTATTATCCCGATCAGGATACCATTCTCGGAGATTACCTGGCGCCTATGGTAGATGGAATAATTAGGGCCGGCAAGGTCATTCTTACCGACCTTCACCGGACAGGAAAGGTTAGTTTTGTTCATCTCGATCTGCTGGTGCCCCTGAGGATCAACCAGCCGGGTGACACAGCCCTTTTCGGAATGCTTGTACTAAGGATAGATCCGAAAGAAGTACTTTATCCGTTAATTCAGACATGGCCGGTTTCCAGCAAGACCGCTGAATCCCTCCTCATTCGAAGGGAAGTAGATGAGGTCGTTTACCTGAATGAACTGAGGCACCTCGAAAACACCGAGCTGGCTTTACGAAGGTCTGTAACTTCTGAAAGACTGCCTGCTGCACTTGCTTTGCAGGGAATGACAGGGATCACCGATGGGATAGATTACCGCGGCCAGCGTGTTATTGCCGCTATGAAGAAAGTGCCGGAATCGCCATGGTATATGGTTGCCAAAATTGACCGTTCCGAAGTTCTGGCATACCTGCACAGTCAGGTCAGCCTGCTTGTAATTATAATTATACTTTTTATTCTCGCAACCGGAACTTCATTGGGATTTATCTGGTGGAATCAGCAGCTCAGGTTTTATCGTGAAAAATATGAGGCAGAACTCGATCGTCTTGCACTGGTAAAGCACTTTGATTATATCCTTAAATATGCAAATGACATCATTTTCCTTGTTAATGAGGATTTTGAGATAGTTGAGGTAAACGACAGGGCGGTTGAAACAATTAAGTTTGAACGTAAAGATTTGATCGGCAAAAACATAGTCGAATTCTGCCTGCCCGAATCCATTTCTGTAGTAGAAAAATTCAGGAAGGTGATAGATGAAGCCGGCAATGCTACTTTTGAAATAGTAGTAGTGCGTAATGACGGATCTGCTTTTCCGGTCGAGATAAGCGCCCGCAGTGTTGATATTGAAGGTTCAAAGTACTATCAGGCAATAGGCCGGGATATAACTGAAAGGAAGATAGCAGAAGAAATACTCCGTGAAAGCGAGGAAAAATTCAGAAAAATATTTGAGGAGAGTCCATTTGCCATGCTCATGAGCGGAAAAGATATGGGAATACTGATGGTGAATGCATCATTCAGCGAGATGATCGGTTATACTGAAGAAGAACTCCTCGGATCTACTTTCAGAAGCATAACACATCATGAACATATATCCAATGATGAGGTTTCACTTTTAAGGCTTGTAGCAGGGGAAATTCCAGTATATCATACTATAAAGAAGTATCTACGGAAGGATGGTTCTGTTATCTGGGGTTCAACAACTGTAAGCATCATCCGGAACAATAAGGGGGAGGTACATTTTTTCCTGGCTATGGTTGAGGATATTACCCTGCGAAAAAAAGCTGAAGATGATCTGGAAAAATCATTTTCGCTGGTTAAAGCAACTTTTGAATCGACTGCAGACGGGATTCTTGTTGTTGATAATAAAGGCAGGATTGTGCAATACAATCAGAAGTTTGCAGATATGTGGCGGATTCCCGATGAGTTGCTTAAACAGAGAATTGATGATGCAGCAATTAAATATGTTCTCGACCAGCTCAGATATCCCGATCAGTTTGTTAAAAAAGTCAGGGATCTTTACAATGATCCTGAAGCAGTAACCTCCGATTTGCTGGAATTTAATGATGGCCGGTTTTTTGAGCGTTATTCCCAGCCCCAGAAAATTGCAGGAAAAACGGTTGGAAGGGTCTGGAGTTTCCGCGATATTACTGAACGGAAAAAGGCGGAAGCGGAACTCATTGCTGCAAAGGAAAAGGCCGAGGAAAGCGACAGGCTGAAGACTGCATTTCTTCACAATGTATCGCATGAGATAAGAACACCAATGAATGCCATAATCGGATTTTCAACCCTGCTCGGCGAACCTGACATCACAGAAGCGGACAGCAAGCAGTTTACAGATATTATAATTCAAAGCGGAAACCAGCTGCTTTCCATTATAAATGATATTGTCGACCTTGCCAGTATTGAAAGCGGACAGATGAAACTCAATATAAGGAAGTTAAATCTTAATGAGACACTGAGAGGACTAAATGAACAGTTCGGTTATAAGCAGAAATTGCACAACGTGACATTAATCCTGAATACTCCTCTTCCGGATACTGCAACTGATATTCTTGCTGATAAGACAAAACTGGTTCAGATAATTTCAAATCTGATCAACAACTCGTTTAAGTTTACAAAGCAGGGGAGTATTGAATTTGGTTACCAGACGAATAATAATCTCCTGGAGTTTTATGTCAGGGATACTGGTATTGGTATACCGAAAGAGCATCACGAAAAAATATTCGACAGGTTCTACCAGGTCGACAGTTCAGTTTCACGGCAATATTCCGGTACAGGCCTTGGATTATCAATCTGTAAAGCATACGTTGGACTGCTGGGTGGAGAGATCCATGTTGACTCAAATCCCGGCGAGGGAACAGTAATTACCTTTACTCTTCCTTATCTTAGAGTGGACAATTCCGAAAATCGTTAAAAAATTCTTTTCTGAAGGGGCGTTGAGCTTTAAAGTCTCTTTTAAATTGTTTTATATGTGGAAATAATTTGGATACTGGCTTGTGGATCCGAAGAATATCGTAAAAAGGAAATTTAATCCCCGCCGGTAAACCATTTGTCAAAATCCATCATTAATAAAATAAGCTGTCCTGGCAGCTCAGATATCCCTTTATCATCAGAAGATCATCGACTTACAAGCAGCGATGGAAAAGGTTCATCCGATATCCTGTTTTTCTTAATAAAATACCACCTCTTTTTGACGAATTATCCTGGTTCAGTTATGAATATTTCAAATTAAGTATTATACGTCAGGATTCCTGAGACTAATGAATTCAGGAACGGCTCATTATGGCAGTAAATGGACTTCTGACGCTTGACAGGAATTCTATTAACTTCTACTTTTACCTCAGGAAAAATATCTGTGGAAATAAATGGTATCTCTTAAAACTGAATGACATGAGGATTGTGTTTCTTTCCTGCATTTTAATTTTTGTTTTTCGGGTTTGTACTGCTCCTGCAGTCGATTTCAGGCTGAAAATAGCTAAGCTGAAGTCGCTCACGGAATTTGCGGAAAAATGGCATCACGAACTGGAGCTCACAAGATTTATGAATGATCTGGGTCACAGGGAATCAGGAAATAACTGGACGTCGGTCAATCTGATCGGATGTTTCGGTGAGTATCAGTTTGCTGAATCAACATTACGTTATCTTGGATACAGGAAAATTACCCTTAAGAAATTCAGGGCAAATCCAAACATTTTTCCAAGGGATGTACAGAAGGATGCACTGAAGGTTCTTATTCAGTCAAATATGAGATTATTGAGAGACTATGAGCATTTTATAGGTGATACCATAAACGGTACCATAATTACGAGATCAGGTATGATAGCAGCGGCTCATCTTGGAGGAGTGGGGACATTGAGGAAATACCTTAATTCAAATGGTGAGATTAACAAGAAAGATGTTCTTGGAACCTCAATACACGATTATATGAGTAAGTTCTCCCATTACGATTTGAAGTTTCATTGATCTGATTATTAACAACCATGAAGGTTTATTATCGCATTTCAGCACAAGGAATAGGAACCGTGCTTCTAAGGAGAAGAAAGATCGCCAAAGCTCTGAGATGGTGGTTACGGGAAAACGGATTTGACTATATGTACAGTTATTTCTTTGGCTGAAAATCAATAGAATCAGTAAGGCATTTCCCCTCCAGCAGATAAATTACTTACCAGCAATTAATTTTTTGAACCTATATTCCTTAAATTTAGGTTTTCCTTTGTCTAATGGACAGACGGACCTTTTTGTCAAAGAGCGGAGCTTTTGCAGCGGGTTATGCATTCTCCGGTGTAGTCCCGCGGGCATCATTGTCAGATTACGCAGTACAGGTCCGGCAGGAAAGCCGGGATCTGTATGAATTATTCAGAAATCCAGGTCTGAACTATCATCCGTACGTACGATGGTGGTGGAACGGCAACAAAGTTGAAGCTGGTGAAATAATTCGGGAGCTTCGGCTCTTAAAGGCAGCGGGCATAGGGGGAGTGGAAATCAATCCTGTTGAATTTCCTTCACGGTCTGAGGGAGACGATCTCGGAAAACCTTCACTGAAGTGGCTGAGTGACGAATGGATCGATATGCTGAAAACTGCTTTCGATGAGGCTGGCTCGCTCGGAATGACCTGTGACCTTATTGTAGGCTCGGGATGGCCGTTTGGTGCAGAATACCTCGAAGGAGAAGAGAGATCGCAGATTGCTGTTATCGGAGTAAAGAAGCTGAAAGGCCCTGCTGATTATGAAATATCCGATTTTGAGCTGTTTAAGGAGGCAGATCCTGCAGTAAGCTCACCATTTCCCGGCAGAACAATGAAGTTGCTTTCTCTTTATCTGGTCCCTGATCCGCTTGAAAGCCGGGAACAGATTAAAGATCTCAGCGGGAAGAGGAATGAAAAATCAATAAGGATTTCCATCCCTGAAGGAAAATATGCTTTATATGCTCTTGTTCAAATAGAGGGTTTCATGCAGGTGATAAATGGTGCTCCCGGAGCCACTGGTCCTGTGCTTAATCACTATAATAAAGATGCCGTAAGAAAGTATCTCCAGCGGATGTCTGACACAATTGAAGGAAGGATCGGACCGCTATCAGGCTATATTCGTGCTTTTTTTGCTGAC
>JADDYF010000436.1 GCA_015712185.1 Bacteroidales bacterium | reverse complement strand
TTGGCTACATATAGGAGAGAATTAAGATCCGGTGTTAAATAATCCGGAACATGCAACCAGGGCTTAAGTACAAACATGGGAATCAACAGTACAATGTACAAAACAAACAGTGTAATTGAATACCAGGCTTTTTGCCGTGTCAGGGATGCAAGGATATTGGCAATACCAACGAAAATAAGGCCTCCCGAAGTTGGTATCCCTCCCAGTCGGAGTATATAATAAAATGTAACCAGGTGTATAGCTATACTTGTTGCAAATCCGACAGGAATGAAAAGCCTCGGCAGAACAAGAAACAAAACGAGGTTTGAGGTAAAAATAACCATCATTACAGATACATAATGGATAGCCAGAGTGACCTGAGGTACAAAAATCAGAAAGGCAGCCAAGGCCCCCAGATTATAAATAAAAGCAAAAACATTGTTTTTCCATATTGATTTATGAACATAAACTTGTTTTTCACTGTAACCCGGATAAGAAATCTTTTTCTCCAGCCACAAGTCCAGTTTATTCAGGATATTTTTGTTCATCGGTGTCCGAGAGAATTTTCAGCATTTATCTGAACAATGCCCTCAAACAGAACCATCAGGGCTTAATGCTCAGGACTTAACCAGGTAAAATTATGAAACCATTAAATACAGGTCAAGTTTTTCTGAGCACTTTCTCAGAAATTCATTGGTTATATCAGCTTATAATACAAATACAAAGCCCCCGGAAGTTATATCCGGGGGCTTTTTTAAAGAAGGGACAGGAGTGTATTTTCAGGAAAGATACTGTTACCGGGAACTCCTTAATACACACTGATTCAAAAAAGAACTGACGGTTTGTTTATCTTGAAAATTCCAATGTTCCTTCAATGTCCCAGCATGGAATTACGCCATTCAAAACACCACCACCGGTGGCATTTACAAATTTCCCGGTACCACCCGTCATTGTATATGTACCGGTAATTATACCTCCCCGCGCCATATCTGTCGGATCGGCATGTGTCGCATCGATTACGATGGAGGATACAAAATCAAATTGATCACCATTGGCCGCTGTGATCGAACCGTAATAATCAGCAATAAACACAATCTTCCCTTGTAAGAGGGCTCCGATGTCGAGGTGAGCACTGACCCCTGTCATCGAACTTTGTCCCACTATAAAATTACCAATATGGGTTGCATGGCCGCTAAGCGTTGCTGTTCCGAGCAGAAATAATTGAGGAACCAATATTTTTCCGGTTAAAGGATCGGTTACCGGAGTACCGGCTACTGGCATATTTTGAATACCTTCCGATATGCACATTGTACCCTTAACCGGAATCGGAACCGCTGCCCTTTTCGGGGGCCCATTTTCATCATTCTGTGCATCCACCGCAGAGCCTGAGAACATCACAAATGCAATAATCAACAAAATTTTTAATGTTTTCATAATTGTAAAATTTAGGTTAATAGAAAGACCATAATAAAATATCTGTAGAGTTTTATCCCGGAATATTTCAGGTTCAGACTGAACAGGAGAATCTCATTCTTTTATTTTTTCCCTCATGTCCACTGTATATTGCCTGTCCGGGGGTGGTGAATCAGTATACATACTTCTCAAAACCTGTTTAAAAAGCTCCGGCCATCCCTCGGAAATTTCCAGTTCTTCCGGAGGTATCTGTTCATCGCCTCCATAATAGGTGGCATCAGCCCGGGCTATATGGAGAGCATAATAAGCTGCTGTACCCGGTGTTGAAATATCTCCAACCGGCAAGCCATAACCTGCTGAAAATCCGTATGTTAATAATCTTGTCAGATTTTGTATTAATAAATTATATGAATAGTCAAGTAATTCTGCCCCGCCCGGGACCGTCGCATTAACGGATGTCAAATAACGTGTTTCTATCTGCATAAAATTCGGATCCAGATTGATAATACGGAATGGAAAAGGTGGTGTCAGAATTGGCATAGTGGAAATATCATATAAAACATTTTCACCATCCGAATTCATGGAAATATCAACAGCAGGGGAAGTAAAAATTATCCTTAATCCCGCCTTAGTCAGAGCCTCCTCAACAATTTCATGCTCCTCAATCATATAGGGAGGTGCAAGGATTGCCTCATTTGTCCATGCTTCTATTACGTTAGAGCTTAATATCGGGAGCACGGTAATATTATTCTTTTTTGCTATGGCGCACCAGTGACTGATCCATTCAATCGTCTCAGGTTTTACTAAGGCCGGACGGGAATCTATACCGAGAATCCAAAGCTTATTAAACGGCTGTGACAGATAACTCAATGAATTCGGATCTCTTGATATTGCATTTTTAAATCCGAAATCATTATAAATACTTACAAATTCTTCCTCGGTAACTGAAGGTGTGGGTACGGAACCACTGCCACTATAAGCCATCGCCAGGGGATCATCGATATCCAGAGCTCCGGGTATCACAAAAACTTTAATTCCCTGCTCTGAAATTTCTTTAAGTGTTGCTGCAATTGCCAGATGACTGATCTTTTCACCTCTGCATGTCAGTTTACCGGTGATGAGCAATAAGTCGGGATTTTCTGTCATAATCTCACTTACAGCTGCATCCAGAACCGGATTGCTGAATTCGAATACCGAATTGTTGAATGAAAAATTCTTTCTGAAATCTGATCCTTCATCCAGGCAGTCGATCATCAGTGAAGGATCAAGATAGTTCAAACCACCCAGTACGGCAATCTTCACATGAGGCATCGCATAAGTTAATCTGTTTGCTTCATTGAAATCCTGATTGAAATCCTGGTAATCAACCAGGTTTTTTGAACAGGAGCAAACCAGAAAAACCAGAAACAGAGTGTTATAAATTTTTAATGTCTTCATGATAAATGAAATTATTTGAGGGAATAATTTATCCGTATCAAAATTAAGCTGATGTCTTATAACGGGTTTGACTGACCGTTCCGGAATTTTTACTGTAAGTCCCAACACCACACATTCAGCTCCTTAAGAGTTGCAAGGTATTGGGTGGCTGTCTACCCCCAGACTGACTGGGGATTATTCACATTGAGCTCTTGCAGAGCAGGTTGACCCGATTAAAAATTATTGGAAAGACAAATTTTTCCGGAGGCCGGGAAAGCTATTTGCGGAATTCACTTGGTGACTGCCCGAATTCACGCGCAAATTCGCGGCTGAAATAGGAAATGCTCTTAAAACCAACTGAATAAGTCACTTCCGTGATATTGAGGTCAGTTGTCAAAAGCAGCTCTTTTGCTTTGTATAACCTGAGAAATTTGAAATAATCTCCTATAGTTTTGTTACTCAGAGTCTTGAACTTTCTGTAAAGCTGGGTCCGGCTCACTGCCAGTTCGCTGCAGAGGTGAGAAATTCCAAATTCATCCTCTTTGAGATTGGTTTCCAGAACATGCCTTACTTTCATCATGAACTCATCCTCCTTTATTAAGGACTTATCTGATGTTTCCGGTAATCCTGCAAGGGAGGCATACCGCTCATGCAATTTCTTTCGCAGTTCAACAAGGTTTCTAAGCTGGATATGCAGCTCTTTTTCATCGAAAGGTTTGGCAATGTATGCATCGGCCCCCCTTTCCAGCCCTGCCAGGCGCGAGTCAATATCTGCCTTTGCAGTTAACATCACTACCGGAATGTGGCTGGTACGGAAATCGCTTTTGACCCTCTCCAGCAATTCAATGCCATCTATAAGAGGCATCATCACATCACTTAAGATGATATCAGGTATGAGCTCCAGGGCTTTTCTGATACCGGTCTGTCCGTTTTCGGCTACCTCAACCTTGTACTCTGTTTTAAGAATCGCATGGAGATACTGCACAACGTCGTGATTATCTTCGACGATCAGCAACAACGGGGCCTCTGCAGGTTCATCCTCACCCACTGAGCCAGGCTCTGCCGGGGATTGAAGCTGCTGAAAAGATTCCTGCATGTCACCTGCCGGAGCGTTTCTGGTAACCGGCAGGGTAATTGTAAATTCCGTACCTGAGCCCGGGATACTCTGAACAGAAATGGAGCCTTTCAGGAGTTCCACCATCTCTTTTGTAAAAGCCAGGCCAAGGCCGATACCTCCTGATGAGACACTGCTATCCACCTGGTAAAAACGGTCGAAAAGATGATCCAGATGCTCTTTTTCAATGCCGATACCCGAGTCCCTGACACTGATGGCAAACAGCTTCCCTTCTCCCGGGACACTCGTGGAAATTTCTACTCTGCCTCTCTCAGGTGTAAACTTCAGAGCATTGGAAACCAGATTTGTTATGATGTGCATCAGTTTGTCAGTGTCAAAATCCATCTCGAAAGGATCAGCGGCTGATTTAAACTTAAGATCAATTTTCTTTCTGAGGGCTTCAGACTCGAACAGTTCTACAAGGTAGGCCAGGTATTTGTTTATATCCCTGCAGACTAAGTTTACCTTCATAGCTCCTGCATCGATCTTTGCCATACCGAGCATCTGGTTTACCATCCGCAGTAGAATGTTACTATTGGTTTTTATTTTCTGTGTGCCCGCCTCCGCCCACTGTTCAGGCTCCGTCCTGATCAGGTCAGCCATCCCCTGTATGACAGTCAGCGGAGTACGGAATTCATGGGTTATGTTTGTGAATAACCTGTCCTTCATCTCATTTATCTCTTTCAGATGTTTGGTTTCCAGTTCTTCAAACCTCCGCTGCTGCCTGATGAAATAAAGCACTAAAACAAGCACCGGTCCTGACAACAATATCGTATTGGCTACATATAGGAGAGAATTAAGATCCGGTGTTAAATAATCCGGAACATGCAACCAGGGCTTAAGTACAAACATGGGAATCAACAGTACAATGTACAAAACAAACAGTGTAATTGAAT
>JADDYF010000406.1 GCA_015712185.1 Bacteroidales bacterium | reverse complement strand
ACCCTCCCGCAAAGCGGGATGCTCTACCTGCTGAGCTACTGAATCAAATACTTTTTAAAAGAACCCAGAACCCTCCCGCAAAGCGGGATGCTCTACCTGCTGAGCTACTGAATCAAATACTTTTTTAAAGAACCCAGAACCCTCCCGCAAAGCGGGATGCTCTATCCCGAAAATCTTTTCCGCCACAGGCGGAATCAGATTTTCGAGGATCCTCGAAAAACCAGGCAAATCACGGATTTGCTGTTTTTCGGGACCTGCTGAGCTACTGAATCTTCCCTGATTTTGGCGAGCGCAAATTTACTATAAATTTGTTTCAATCCAAATACCAGATTTATTTTTCGGATTGTTTGTAATGAATTCCCTTTATATACGTCTTGCAGTTAAATATTTAATATGAACTTAATATTTGTCTGCCATGAAAAAACTTTTATCGATTGCATTATTATTGACTTTATTTACAGCTACCTACGCACAAAAATCCATTGATGCTCTTTTTAGCAGATACTCCGGAAAAGACGGATTTGTCACACTAACCTTAAGCGGCAACCTGCTGAAACTGGCTTGCCAGTTAGATAACGATAATGAAAAAAATGCCCTTCCTGCAGAAATAACTGAAATAAGAATACTTGCACAGGAAGACGAGGGACTGGATGTGGAGAATTTTCTTGACCTGGTAAGCAGAGAAACCTCGCTCAAGGATTATGAAGAATTTATGAGTGTAAAGGAATCTCATCAGGACATCAAGATGCTGGTCCGCACAGAGGGTGACAGGTTTAAGGAATTCCTTCTGATTGGAGGCGGTGATGATAATTTTGTTATTCAGATAAAAGGTGATATGACCTATAAGGAGGCCAGGAAATTATCATCTGATATAAAGAAAGACCACGGAACAAACCTGAGTGACACCATCATTGACTGAATATGTAACTATCTTTGTCAGAAATGTGCATAAGCTTTTCTGATAATGACAAGGAGTGAGTTCAATGAACTTGTTCATAAAATAAGCCGTAAAATATTTGGATATGCCTATCGCATTCTCAAAGACCGGGCCGGAGCAGAAGATGCTGTACAGGAGGTTTTTATCAAGCTCTGGAAGATGAATACACGCCTCGGAGAATATAAAAGTATAGAAGCTCTTGCATCAACAATGACAAAAAACTATTGTATCGACCAGATAAGAAAGGCAAGCCAGTTTAAAGAAGCCGGAGATCATACACTTACCCTTTTTCAGGCAGGAGAACCAAATCCTTCTGAGCAGATGGAGAGAACCGAGTCTTCGGTGATTATTGGCCGGATTATTGATAAACTTCCTGAAATATACCGGGAGATTATTATGCTAAAAGATATTGACGGATTATCCTATGAAGAGATTGCTGAGCAGACTAACCAGAATATCAATACATTAAGGGTTAATCTGTCACGTGCCAGAAAAATGATCAGGGAAGAATATAAAAAGCATTATTATGTATAAAGAGGATATAAAGAAACTGCTGGAGAAATATTATAATGCACAAAGCTCCGAAGAGGAGGAGTTGATCCTTAAAAGGTTTTTCAGGGAAGCTGATATACCCTCAGATCTGCAATTTGAAAAGGAACTTTTCAACTACATCGGCAAGTCAGAACCAGTTCCTGAACCGTCCGAAGGCTTTGAAGAAAGAATAATCGCAGCTATCGACAGGTCTGATTCCACCTTTTCAATACCCCGAAGAAGGAAGCTGTTTATTACTGTTACAAGTATTGCCGCAGGATTGCTGATCCTTACAGGCTCATATTTCTTCTTTATCAACAGAACAAAGACGATTGATACTTTTTCTGATCCCCGAATAGCTTATGCAGAGGCAATGAAGATACTTTATGATGTTTCAGTCAGTATGAACCGAGGAACTGAGGCTCTTGGTACCATTGGAATGATGGAAGATATACCCAGGAAAAGCCTTGAAACAATAAATAAATCGACAACTGCTGTGGAAGACAAGCTGAAAATACTTGGTTATTTCAATAAGGCAGCTGATATAATATCTGGTAATAAAACAGAACTGGTAAATAAGTAAAAATAAAAATAGATGAAAAAGCTAATTATTTTGTGTACAGCACTTTGTATATTTTCAGTTACGCAGGCGCAAAAAAGTGCAATAGATGACATGTTTGATAAGTACTCTGAAAGAGAGGGTTTTACAAGCATATCGATATCAAGCAAGTTGCTCAGTTTGTTTGCGCCACGAGATGGCAAACGTGAGGATGGCAGTGATATAATTACCCGGCTTAAGTCTATCAGAATTCTTTCCGTAGAGGATTCTACATTGAATCTGAACCTTAACTTCTACAAGGAATTGACTAATAAACTCAACCTGTCAGTTTATGAGGAACTGATGGAGGTCAGGGAGGGAGGTGATGTGACCAGATTCCTTATCAGGCAGTCGGGTGACACAATTTCGGAATTGCTGGTAATTACAGGAGGTCCAAATAATAATGCCCTTATCTTCATAAAAGGTGATCTTGACCTGAAAGCACTCTCGGAGCTCTCTAGAAGCACCGGTATTGAAGAACTTAAAAGTCTGGAGGAGATAGAAAAGAAACATCCTGAATAAAGCTGAAATTCCACACAGGTGTAAGATTAATTCTTTATTTTCAACTGTTAATTCCTTAACAGTCAATTATTGTTAATTCATCGTGGTTTAGTATTATTTTTACAGTTTGATCCATAATAAGAGGATTGAGTGGAATCTAAAAGGATTTATTCAGGATACAGGGCTTTGCTTAAGGCGGCTGAGAAGTCGATAACTACTGGAGATATCAAAAAAATCAGAAGAGCCCTTGATCTTGCGATGGGAGCCTGTGGCGAAAGAACCATTATCACAGGCGAGTCGCAGGTGCTGCATGCTCTATCGGTGGCAAGGATTGTTGCCGGGGAGATGGGCCTAGGTGTTACTTCAATAGTAACTGCACTTCTTCATGATTCATGCGGGAATTTAGGACTCACACAAGAACAGCTTGAAAAGGAATTCGGCAGTAAAGCCGTTGAGATACTGAATGGTTTCTCCAGGATTTCGAGTATCGATTCGATGCAGTCGTCCTATCAGGCTGAGAACTTCCGCAAGCTGCTGCTGAGCCTCGCCGACGATGTGAGGGTAATCCTGATAAAGCTTGTTGAGAGGCTGGAATACATGAGGAACCTCGACAACGCACCCGAGAAAGAACGACTTCCCCTGGCCTCAGAGACATATTTTCTGTATGCACCATTGGCCCACAGGCTTGGGTACTACAATATCAAATCGGAGCTTGAGGACCTGGCCATAAAGTACCTTGAACCGGACCAGTACAGGTATATTGAATCGCGATTAAAACAGACGACTGCGTCAAGGAACAGGCTGATACGTGAGTTTTCCGAACCGCTGGATAAAAAGCTCCGGAAGCAAGGCTTTAAGTTCACTATTAAAAGCCGCACAAAATCAATACATTCCATTATGCTTAAAATGAAAAAGCAGGGAGTGGAGTTTGATGAAGTTTATGATCTTTTTGCCATCAGAATTATAATCAGAAGCAGTCGTGAAAATGAAAAGTCGGATTGCTGGAAGGCATATTCTATTGTTGCCGACCTCTATCAGCCTAACCCAAGCCGGCTTCGTGACTGGATCTCTGTTCCTAAATCGAATGGTTACGAATCACTTCATACCACGGTTGTAGGTCCGAGAGGTAAGTGGATTGAAGTGCAGATCAGGTCGGAACGGATGGATGAGATAGCTGAAAAAGGACTTGCAGCGCATTTCAAATACAAAGGAATTAAAGGCGAAGGCGGACTTGATACCTGGCTGACGAAAATGCGTGAAATACTGGAATCATCTGGCAAAGATGATACAACATTTCTTGATCAGGTAAGATCGGGCCTCTATGCAGATGAAGTTTTTGTATTTACTCCCAAGGGAGATCTGCGGCAGCTGCCTGCCGGTTCAACTGTGCTCGATTTTGCTTTCGAAATTCATACAGCTGTCGGCTCCTCATGTGTCGGAGGTAAGGTTAACGGAAAAAATGTTACTATCAAGCATATCCTCCAGAATGGTGACCACGTGGATATAATCCGGTCGAAAAACCAAAGGCCGAAACAGGACTGGCTCTCTTTCGTGGTTACGAACAAGGCGAAAACAAAGATAAAACAGGCTTTAAATGAAGAGAAGTCGAAAGCTGCTGCCGAAGGAAAGGAGATCTTGATGCGGAGACTGAAGAACTGGAAGATTCAATACGGTGATACTGTCGTCCAGAAATTACTGTCATTCTACAACCTTAAAACCTCGCAGGACCTGTACTTCCTTATCACAACAGGGAAAATTGAGATGCTTGATATAAAAGAGGTCCTGCAGAAAGGAGAAACAAGTGAATCTTCTGTACCTCAACGCATTGCAGTAGAGAAGGAGACTAAAGAACTGCTCGAGTCACCATATGCGGACTATCTGGTCATAGAGGACAGGGTTGAAGGACTCGATTATAGACTTGCGAAATGCTGTAATCCCGTATTTGGCGAAACTGTTTTTGGTTTTGTAACGATCTCTGAGGGGATTAAGATCCACAGGACAACCTGCCCTAATGCACATTATATGATGGCGCGCTATCCATACCGGGTCGTTGCAGCACGCTGGACAAAGACCAAAAGCCTGACCTCATTTACCGGAACAGTGAAAATTACCGGTGTTGAGGATATCAGTATCGTTAACAGAATAGCAGATATCATTTCAAATTACCATGTGAGCATCAGGAACTTCACCTATAATATGAATGACGGAGTTTTTGAAGGTCTCCTTACACTTATGGTGCCGAATAATGATGTGCTTTATGGAATTATCAGGAAAATACATTCCATAAAGGGTGTTCTGAAAGCTTCGAGAATGGAGGGATGAGAACCGGCGACCGGTTTCCGGTGACCGGCGGCCGGCTACCGGCTACAGGCAATCGGTTTCCGGCTACCGGCGACCGGCGACCGACTACCCGGCCAGAAGCGAGAACCGGGAAACAAGGACCGAGAAACAAGCACCGAGCACCGAATATCAAGATTTTGATATCAACTCTTTAAAATAAACTCCGCTAAGAATGATAAACAGCCTCCTCCTCATCTCCATCGCACCAGTACTGATCATTGCATTTTATATCTATAATCGCGACAGATACGAAAAAGAACCAGTATCTGTTCTTATAAAGGCTTTATTAACAGGTATATTTATTATATTACCTGTTGCTATTATTGAGTATCTGCTGATTCTGGCTGCCGGTGACCTGGAGGGTATTCAGAATGCTGCATATACTGCTTTTATTGTTGCAGGACTGACCGAAGAGGGAATGAAGTTCCTGGCTTTTTATTTAATCTTCTGGAAGAACAGGAACTTTAATGAGAAGTTTGACGGGATAGTCTATGCAGTATTCATTGCACTAGGTTTTGCCGCATTTGAAAATATTATATATGTTCTCGCTGAAGGATTTGGTGTCGGCATTCTGAGGGCCCTGACGGCTGTGCCTGCACATGCTCTGTTTGGAGTTATGATGGGATATCATTTCGGGATCGCCCGGTTTAATCCTCAGAACAAGGCGCTTCATTTATTTCTGGCATTCTTCCTGCCATTTATCTCTCACGGGTTGTATGATTTCCTGCTTTTTGGAAATACACAGTTTCTGCTGATAATATTCATCCCTGTCTTTATATATTTCTGGATTAATGGGTTTCAGAAGATATCTAAACTATCTGATGCGTCAATATTCAGACATGTAATTCCTGATGACCGTGATAATCCGCAAAAGGATAGTGTATGATTTCTTGTCAGTAACGCTTATCGGGTCTGACAGGTAGCTTGGCCAGTTTTTCCGTTTCGATTGATGCGTAACCGAATTCTTCAACAACTTTTCCAAGAATAAGGTAGGTTCCCGCACCTTTAAACGGGAAGCTTTTCAGAGACTGGGGGAAATGAGTTGTATCGAAAAAATTACCTTCAGGATCAATGAAACAACCGAAATTCATCCATTCCCCTTTTATTGTTCTGATGTATTTTATTGTCACGAGGTGACCAATCATTTTTATTTTCTTTCCGACATGCTTCAGCATTTCGCGGGCTGTTGTTTCGCCACGGAATGATGTTTCGAGCATATCAAACCAGGTACCTGATACCGGAAAGCCAAACAGTTCTATCTCATCATATGTATCATCCAGCCTGTCCTGTTCAAGACCCGGCAGCGAAAAATCCCTGACAGGAGGGGAGAAGAGCGGTCTGGTTGGCTCTGTCCTGCTCTTATTCATCAGCATGTGGGCTTCCCATAACAGGGCTGCTTTCGTCTTCCCGGTAAAACGGAATGCCCCGGACCTGATCAGGAGAATAACCTGTTCAAGCCCCGGTCTGACCCTCGTTACGAAATCATTCAGATCAGTGAATGGCCCTTCCTCACGACGGATCTCCTCGATGGACACAGCAAGATTGTTTTCAAGGCTCATAATATGAATAAATCCCAGATAAATATCTGTACCATAAATGGTTGTCTTGTAATTGCTTTTGTTTATGCAGGGCAGCTGAATTGTGGCACCGCACCTTCTGGCTTCATGAACATACACCCATGTTCTGTAGAAGCCGCCGAAATTATTGATAACCGCTACCATGAACTCGAGGGGGAAATGTGCTTTAAGATACAGGCTCTGAAAGCTTTCCACAGCATAAGATGCAGAATGTGCTTTTGAGAAGGAGTAACCGGCAAATGATTCGATCTGGCGCCACACCTCTTTCGTAAGCTCATCGCTGTATCCCTTTTTACGGCAGTTTGAAAAGAATTTCTCAATAATTCGCCGCATCTCCTGTTTCGACCGGTATTTACCGCTCATTGCGCGACGCAGCGTATCTGCATCAGCGAGGTCGAGTCCTGCAAAATGATGACAGACTTTCAGGACATCTTCCTGGTAGACCATCACTCCGAATGTCTCGGCAAGCTGTTCCTTCATGACAGGGTGCAGATACTCGAATTTACCGGGATTATGGAACCTGTAGATATATTCGCGCATCATGCCTGACCGTGCAACGCCAGGGCGTATTATAGAGCTTGCCGCGACAAGTGTTGTATAGTCATCGCACCTCAGCTTCTGGAGAAGTCCGCGCATTGAGGGACTTTCAATATAGAAACAGCCCTTCGTCTCGCCGGTTCTCAGGTATTCTTTTACCTTTTGATCGTTCTTGAACTTCTGTATTGCATGTACATCCACATCTACTGAGCGGTTCCGCAGTATTATCTCGGCGCTCTCACGTATGTGGCCAATACCGCGCTGACTGAGTATATCGAGCTTCTCAAAACCGATCTCTTCGGCTGTATACATATCCCACTGTGTTGTGGGAAAACCTTTTGGAGGCATGTCGAGGGCCGTATAGCATGCAACCGGCTCTTCAGAAATAAGTATGCCGCCGGCATGGATGCTTCTAAGATTCGGGAAGTCGGCAATCTTTACACCTGTAGCGAAGATAATGTCGGTTATCTCATTCCTGTTTGTTTCTGCCGAGGGATTGGCAATCAGTGCATCAATTTCTTCTTTAGGTAATCCGTGTATCTTTCCTAATTCCCTGACTATTGACTTACCTCTGAAAGTGCTTATTGTGCCCAGAAGGGCGGTATGGCTCAGTCCATATCTCTTGAAGATATAATCGATAACTTCATCTCTTTCTTTCCAGGAGTAATCAATATCAAAGTCAGGCGGGCTGCTTCGTTTCGGGTTGATAAACCGCTCAAAGTAAAGATTCAGGTCGATCGGATCAACATTGGTGATCTTCAGGCAGTAAGCAATGATTGAATTCGCCCCGCTGCCCCTGCCGACGTGATAGAATCCTCTTGCCATGGAATACCGTACTATATCCCATGTTATAAGGAAATATGCCGAGAACCCCAGTTTGTCAATGATCTCAAGCTCCTGTTTAATTCTTTTCTTTGCCTCGTCATTATTATTACCATACCTGTATATCATGCCGTCCCAGGCAAGTTTTTCGAGAAGCAGCTTGTCGTCGTACCTGCTTGCAGAGAAAAGCTTTTTGTTCTTCTGACCGGAAGTGTCAATTGACAGGCTGCAATCGTCGATCAGCTTTTGAGTATTCATGATTATTTCAGTATGTCCGGCGAATGCCTTTGCAATGTCCCCTGGCGTACGGAAAAACTCATTCCCGCCGGCACATTGCCAAGGCTGGAGGTGGCTCAGGAGGATATTGTTGTCAACTGCCCTCAGGCTCTTATGGATGAAAATGTCGTCCGGCGAAGCAAATGTCACAGGCTGCAGGACGACCATCGACTTGCGGTCCACTGATGCCGGGAGGGTCAGGAGCCTGTTAACCTCCTCCTGTCTGATACCGGTCCGTTCGTTATCGAACAGCGGACGGCCGGGAAATTTTTGCAGGGTATAGATTATATACGATTCCGAAAACCCGGGTGCAGGGAACGGGACCGGTGTTTTCTCGAAATTGTGTTTTGACAGGAATTCGTTAAGCTCTCTCAGTCCCTTGTTATTCCGGGCAATCCCGATGTATTGCAGTTCGTTGTCATTTCTGAATTCAATTCCCGCAACGGGCCTGATATTGTTCCGGGTGCATTCTCCGGTAAATTCAGGTATTGCCGTCGAGTTATTTATATCTGTAAGGACAATTGTATCTGTTCCTGCAGATCTGGCTTTCTTTACCAGCTGTTCAACGGACATTGTTCCGTAGCGAAGGCTGTAGTATGTGTGGCAGTTGAGGTACATTTTATCTTCCGTACATCATATATCCCTTCAGTCTTTCCTCCATCATTTCCTGCTCTCTGGCAGCGTTTTCAAGCTGTTTAAGGGCCTTTTCTTCTCTTTCCGCACTTGTCATCACCCCGGCGGCTCTCCTGACCGCATTTCGCCCGAAACGCTTTCTGAGACTGTCCACAGCCATATAGAGGCTTACTTTTTCGGGAGTATCATCGAACATGTCCAGTTGCTGAACGCCTCTCACCAGGTGGCTGAATCTGACGCCGATAAGCCTGATAAGCATGCGTCGCTGATACAGTCTTGCGAACAGCTCTTTGGCTATATCCGTGAGTACATGGTCGAAAGCGGTATATGGTATTCGTTTTTGCAGGGTGTGGGTGTCAAAATTCGAATACCTTATCTTCACAGTGACACACGAGGTGAGCTTCTCCTGCTTTCTCAGTTCGTAGGCGATTTTCTCAACCATGCTTACCAGAAGCTGGTTAAGCCGTGCCAGATCAGTCGTGTCCTTTTCGAAAGTATGTTCGGTGCTTATTGATTTCTGTTCCGAGTAGCTGATGACGGGGGTGTGATCTATGCCATTTGCTCTTTTCCACACTTCAATGCCATTTTTACCCATAAGTTTTTCGAGCATCTCAGCAGGAATGTTCCTCAGGGTGTAGATGGTAGCGATGCCCATCGACCGGAGCACATGATAAGTCTTCTGACCTATCATTGGTATCTTTCGTATCGACAATGGGTCGAGGAAGGGGAGGACTACCTCTTTTCTTACCTCTATCTCGCCGTTCGGTTTTGCCTCGTCTGTGGCAATCTTCGACACCGTCTTGTTGACCGAGAGCCCGATCGAGACAGGAAGCCCGGTCTCTTTTATTATATACTGGCGCAGTTCATGTGACCATTTGTAGCATCCGTAGAAGCGATCCATACCGGTAATGTCGACATAATGCTCATCAACAGATGATTTCTCGAAAAGCGGTGATCTCCCGGCAATTATATCAGTCACCATATTCGAATAGTTGCTGTATGATTCCATGTCGCCACGTATTATTATGGCATCGGGACACATATTCCTGGCCATCTTCATGGGCATTGCAGAGCTTACGCCGTACCTTCTTGCCTCGTAGCTGCAGCTTGACACTACCCCGCGGTCGGACATGCCGCCTATTATCACAGGCTTGCCGATAAGCCTGCTGTTCTTAAGCCTCTCAACTGATACGAAAAAGGTATCGAGGTCAAGATGAAGAATGGCGCGATCTGTATTGCCGGCGATGAACATGGTGTTTAGTTTGGAGTTTGGAGTGCCTAGAGTGCCTAGAGTTGTAATGTTCTGCCAATCCTCAGGCTTTCTGCTGAACTCTTTATTTTCCATATATTGTTAACTTTAGCCACTTCAAACTTTAGTCACTCCAAACTTTTTCTAAAAAACTTTACAATTTCCTTGCTTATATAACAATTTACATTTACTTTTGATTAGAAATTAATCAAATATTTGATTACAATATAATCAATATTTTTATATGTACTTCGCTTCCAACATAAAATTTTTAAGAAAAAGAAGGGGCAGAATACAGGATGATGTTGCTGCTGCCCTTAATCTTAAACGTTCGACCCTCAGCGGGTATGAGAATGGTGTAGCCCAGCCGGGAATAGAGATTCTGGTCTCTTTCTCGAGTTACTTCAACATGTCGATTGACACAATATTGAAAATCGATATGATGAAATTATCCGAAAGTCAGCTTAGTGAGCTGGAGAGAGGATATGATGCATATGTGAAAGGCAGTAATCTGAGGGTGCTTGCAACTACAGTCGACACAGATAACCTCGAGAATATTGAGCTTGTGCCCGAAAAGGCCAAAGCCGGATATACAACCGGATATGCCGATCCGGAATATATCGGTGAACTTCCCAGGTTCCGGCTTCCGTTCCTTTCGGAAAAGCGAAAATACCGGACATTCCAGCTGAAAGGCGATTCGATGCTCCCAATCCCCGACGGTTCATGGGTCACCGGTGAATTCCTTCAGGACTGGCGGGAAATAAAGAACGGATCGGGCTGTATTGTCTTTACGATCGATGACGGTATAGTGTTCAAGATCGTTGAGAATAACATTGAAAAGGATGGTAAACTGGTCCTTTATTCGCTTAATCCTGTTTATGAACCATACGAGGTCCATATAAATGAAGTCAAGGAGATCTGGAAGTTCGTCAATTTTATCAGTAATGAAATTCCTGATCCGGTTCTTCCTGAGAAACAGCTTATCCAGGCTGTTGCCAGCATGAAAAATGACCTTGAAAGGATAAAAGCCAGGCTGGGCAAGGATATTTCCGATATAAAGGAAGCGGACTGAGAATAGATTTTATATACCGCAGATCCACCTGTGGTTTTCAAAAAAAACAGGCACCGGAGATGTCAGCTTCCCCAGGTCAAACACTACGTGAGGTAACTTTCGTAAGTTGCTAATATCTTTGGTCTTATTGATCAAAGGAGAATCCATTATTATTAAAAGTCCGGGTTCAACATAATACCTCAGGGCAGGGGATTCACATATAATCGGAGCATTTGATGGTATATGTTCCAGTATTTCAAAGAAAGCTTCCTCGAGAGCATCATCAGTGACCCTGGCAAAGAATACCTTCAAAGCGCCAGCCTGCAACATTCTTGATGAATCCTTTGATAATTCACGGTTTGTTTCTTCATAAACTGAATAACCCGGTTCCTCGATAATTGTAATAAGCCCTGCCGTAGTCTCATGGAAATGCGGAGTTATCTTTATCCCAAATACCTTCAGATACCGGTATTGCTCAATTAACCGGCATGCCATTGATGTCTTTCCCGATTTATTGCCGGTACCGGCAATTATAAGTAGATTTGGAATTACCATTGGCAGAAATGCTCATAAAGTAATCGGGGTGAATCCCTGAAGCTTACCTGTGAAAATCAGTGATTATTAATTTATTGCTGATGCATTAATATTCCGGGATTATTCTTTTGTCAGTTCTATTATCATCTGAACAATCTTTTCATTTTCTGATTCCGGGATCTTGCCCTCATAGATTGCCCTGCAGATCCTGTTTTTATCGAGGATTACCACTGTGTAATTATCTTTCGGCATACCCCATATCCTCTGCAGCGTGGCATCATAGTCGAAAAGGATGGTAGTTTTAAACTTTTTAGCTTTGCTCCTTGCTATCAACCGGATAGCGGAATTCGGCAGCCAGGTGGATTTTGTATCAGTTATACCTATACCTTTAAAACGAAGACTGTCAATCCTTCCCTCAACTTTCACGGCTTTATCAATAACATCATTATATGGTTCATTAAGGTCCTTTTTATCCGGATCAACATAATTGACCTGCAGCACCTTGCCGGCCCAGGAATCCATCGTGAATTCTCTTTTGTCAGCATCCCGGAACTTCCATTCAGGAGCTTTCATACCTACTTTAAGTTTTTCACCTGTCTGCCCCTGAACTGAAATCAGGGTAATAGCGGCGATGAATAGTGTGAAGGTCATTTTTTTCATAAGATTGAATATTTATTAATAACGAAATATAGGAATTTTTTGGAAATAACTATTTTCAGGTTTTCTGAAGCTTAAAGACCGAATTACTGAAGTATCTCATATTCTGAACTGTTGTCCCGGGTGTGATTTCACAACCGGCCGATACTATGCAGCGGCCGTCTGATTGTTCAAAATCGGTTCTGACAGATTGAAGTATTGTTTCATAGTTTCCATCCTGAATAATTGTCACGGGATCGCTTTTTCCAGAAAATACCTGTTGCTGATCAAGCATTCCGGCAAAATTTCCGAGCGACGGGACCATGTGGTCAATATCAACTATATCAGCTCCGGTTTTGATCATACCATCCAGTATTGTATCCGTATTTCCGCAAATATGCAACTTGGCAACAGCACCCTCGGAATGGATATGGTCAACAAGCTTCTTTTGCCTGTTAAAAGCCAGCAAATCATATAATTCCGGACCTATCTGT
Organism: Bacteroidales bacterium; assembly: GCA_015712185.1. GTDB lineage: Bacteria > Bacteroidota > Bacteroidia > Bacteroidales > VadinHA17 > LD21. The sequence continues at coordinate 3,042 of JADDYF010000406.1, read as the reverse complement.
GAACAGAATGCATCGCCGATACCTATACAATGGGCTCCGGCTTTGATCTGGAGGTGAATGAATTCCATTGCACACTCTGTGATGATGTCCATTGCTTTCCCGGCAGCATCGGGCTCGAGCAGAAAGTCAATGGAAGCGTTTGCTGCACGCCTCAGGTCGACATATTCTGCAACTGGTCCTTCCACCCAGCCGACTATGAACAGCTCGTTACCAACCTGTTCCTTAAATAGCCTGATCTCAGCAAGCCGGTTACGGCAACGTGTACTTTCAAGAGGATTGTAATGATTCATCTTTGAAGCAGCCTGCGCATCCGGTAAATGTCCGCCCTTATCCACAGGCAGATCATCCCCGGGATATTCCACCTCTATACCAAAAGCCGTTGCTTCCGCCCATGGATCCGACATAACAGTAACCCAGTCGATCCCAAAATCTCGTGCACACCTGATCATTGCAGAGGTTTTAGCCTGAGGTATCGTGCAGAAATCCCTGTATTTCACTCCGGCATATCTCGCGGCCCACCTCATAATGATCGGATGAAACGGAGGGTGATCAACTTTTTCTCCCTTAAGGAAGCTCGTTGTACGGTCGTATCCGGTCATGTCCATTTAAATGCTCGCTACTTGATTTTCAATAATCATTCAGGAAATCATTCAGAGGCTTCATTGCCCTTGATGCGCTGATTACCAGATCGAAACACCTTTCGCCCAAGACGTCCCTGTCAGAAATTATTTTTGCTGCAAGGAAGCTTTTTAGCTTAAGGAATTCTACATAAGGGTGATCCTTCGGATAACCTTTAGGGGCGGTTTTCAGCTTTTCTCCCTCAATTTCGCCGAAATACCCTGTAAAATCCTTTTGTTTGATAATTTTTACAAACTTATCGCCCTGTTCATCAATCTTCTCCCTTATTGCTGTCAGCCATGGCTTCGGAGGGATATAGGCGCCTCCGGCGATCATGCTGTTCCCTCCAGGTTCGACATGAAAGTAATAGCCGGCGAATCTGTCACCATTTTTTTTGCCGCCACGGACAATAAATGCTCCCATATGTGTTTTATACAAGGTTTTATCGTTTGAAAACCTTATATCGCGGTTTATCCTGTATGTACAGCTTTTTACTTCAAGTCCTTTCAGGATCGGGTCAAACGACGAAATTTCATCTATTAAAGCCTGAACGAATGATTCATAGTTGGCTTTTGCTTCTTCATACCTTTTCCGGTTCTTTATAAACCAGTCCCTGTCGTTATGCCGCTTCAGATCAGAAAGGAATTCAAGGGTGGATTTGTTTATACGATTCATAATCCGGATATTTAGATAATCATTAATATTGAAATATTAAAAGTAATAAAAGAACTTGCAAAAGCGAAATCAGAAAAAACGAACATGGCTTATCGCAGTCATAATAGTAGCACTCTTTACCGGCAACAAGGTATTATGCCAGCCGGCATCACCTTTTATCAATGAGTTTTTAACGCTCAACCGGACCATCCTTGCTGACGAAGATGGCGATTATTCGGACTGGATTGAGATTTATAATCCGTTACAAGAGGATATCGACTTGCTGAACTGGTCACTTACAGACCGGAAGGACCGGAACCGTATGTGGGTATTCCCGGATATTACCCTACGGAAGGGAAGTTACCTGGTGGTTTTTGCATCCGGAAAGAACAGAAAGGAGCCCGGGAAAGAGCTTCATACTAATTTCAGCCTGAACGGAGATGGCGAATATCTGGCATTATATAATGCAGCAGGCAATGCTATCACACGGTTTGATCCTGCATTCCCTGTTCAGCAGCACGATATCTCATATGGTTTCATGAACGGCGGTTATATAAGTTTCAGTTTTCCGACACCGGGATCAGAAAATAACCTGTCAGGTGGGACAATGCCTTCACCGCCGGTATTCAGCATGAAACATGGGTTTTATGATGCGCCATTCAATCTTGTAATATCAACTGCCGAACAAGGCGTTCAGGTTCTTTATACTTCTGACGGAAGCGCACCGGATTTGGGCAACGGAACATTATATGCTGTTCCGCTTAATATATCATGCACTTCTGTAATAAGAGCTATATGTATCAATAATAACCAGGTAAAGAGCACGATATCCACCAGAACATATCTTTTTCCTGATGATATTATTCATCAGCCGAACAACCCGACCGGTTATCCGTCAACCTGGGGAAATTTTCTGAGTATAAGCGGAACAGCTCCGGCTGATTATGAGATAGATCCCGAGATGGTTGCAGATCCGGTGTTTGCGGAATCTCTAAAGGAAGCACTGCGTGATCTCCCCGTTATCTCGCTGGTTTCAGATAAGAACCATTTATTCTCAAAAACTGCTGATGAGTTTACCGGGGGCATTTACATCTATACCGGAACAGCTCAGGGTACAGGCTATGGATGGGAACGTCCGGTATCCTTTGAATACTTTGATGATGCAGACTCAGTTTCTTTTCAGGCAGATTGCGGAGTTCAGATACATGGAGGGGAGGGGAGGAGACCTGAAAAATCGCCAAAGCATTCGTTCCGCCTGATCTTCCGGCGGGAATATGGTCCGTCCGGATTTAATTTACCGTTATTCGGAGAAAATGCAGTCAAAAGCTTCAATAACATTATTCTCAGGGCAGGATTTGGCAATACCTGGATCCACTGGAGTCACAGTGAAAGATCTATGGCACAGTATCTCAGGGACAGATGGACCAAGGATACACAGCTGGCGATGGGACATCATTCCAGCCACGGGATATATGTTCACCTTTTCATAAACGGTCTCTACTGGGGAATATATAATCCTTCTGAAAGGCTCGACAGTGACTTTGCAGAGTCATACCTGGGAGGGAATGCTGAGGATTATGACGTGGTAAAGGATTACTCTGAGGCAGTTGACGGGAATCTTACTGCATGGAACGCGGCAATAACCCTTGCCAATGCCGGGCTTGGAGAGAATGATGGTTATCAACGAATTCAAGGTAACAATCCGGATGGTACAAGGAATCCGGCTTATAAGCCAATGATCGATGTTGTCAGCCTCGCCGATTATATGAT
>JADDYF010000398.1 GCA_015712185.1 Bacteroidales bacterium | reverse complement strand
CCGGTCGGCATTCCTGTTCTGAGGATCAAAAGAGATGTTGCGAACTATATTTTCTCGAAAACGAACCGGACCGTTGCTGACCTTGAGGAAAAACTCAACGCTTCCCGGAAACCTCAGAGTTTCCCGGTAAATCTGGTCATAAATGCCAGGGCTGAGGTATTAAGGGAGATGAATACTACCAGGAATGTCGCCATGATCCTTCGGGGTGAAGATCAAAGCCTTAAAAATGAGTATCTGATAATTGGTGCACATCTCGATCATCTCGGAATGGGTGGTACCGGATCAGGCAGCAGGACTCCTGATACGGTGGCAATCCACTATGGCGCTGATGATAACGCATCAGGAGTAAGCATGATGCTGGAGATCGCCGAGAAGTTTGCCGGCACTCCGGGGAGTCATAAAAGAAGCATTATCTGTCTTGCGTTTGCAGCTGAAGAGATGGGACTTCTGGGTTCCAAACACTTCGTGGATAATCCCGCGATCGACCTCTCAAAGGTTAATGCCATGATCAACCTTGATATGGTTGGCAGACTTCCCGAGACAAACAGCGTGCAGGTCAGCGGTGTCGGTACTGCAGAAGGACTGAAGGAGCTTATCACCTCAGCAAGTGATACATCATTAATTAAACTGATACTTTCAGAGGGTGGTTACGGTCCATCCGATCATTCATCCTTCTACAGAAAAGACATTCCGGTGCTGTTTTATTTCACAGGTGTTTCGCTCGATTATCACACTCCGTCGGATACATATGATAAAATAAACTATCCCGGTATGGTAAATTTATCCTCTCTTATTTTCAGTGTTGCTGAATTACTTGCAACATCTTCCGACAGGTTACAGTTCAGGGAAGCCGGACCGGCTGAACCGCAGGGAAGGCCTGCAAGGAGACGAGGTGTAACGCTTGGTATCACGCCCGATTTTGCAGGCAATGTAAAGAATGGTCTAAGGGCAGATTTTGTTACACCAGGCAAACCTGCGGATCTTGGCGGGATGAAGAAAGGTGATATCATCACCTCGATAAACGGCAAAACAGTCAATAATATCTACGATTATATGTCAAGGATGGGCCAGTTGAAATCCGGACAAACAATAAGCGTGGAAGTTCTGCGTGATGGAAGCAGGATTGTCCTGCTGATACAGCTTTAGCTAAGCGAGACAGAAAATCAATATGTAAAATGAAGAAAACCCTGCTCTGGATATCCGCTTTCTTAATAACCATCGGTGCTGCTTATTACCAGAGAAAGACCGGACCAACATATCCGAAACAAGTACCCGTAACTCTGAATGATTCGGTTTATGAGCTGAAGCTGGTCAGAAGTCTGGGTCTCGATGAAAGGTCGGAGGTAAAGCTTAATATAAAGGATACCTCGGTAAAAGCTACTCTTTATTACAAGCGTTTCAAATCGGGGGATGAATACAGGAGCATTGATTTTTTCTACAGATCCTATCCGGTTAACTCGTTTGTGATGAATAAAATCTTCAGGATGACCGAGGAAAAAGGTCTGTTCGCGGATTTACCGCCTCAGCCTCCCGCAGGGAAGCTTCAGTATTATATTGAGATTACCGATTCGAATGGCACTCAAACACTCATGAGAGAAGCACCGGTAGTTATCAGGTTCAAAGGCACTGTTCCCGGGTTTATTCTTTTACCACACGTGATCATGATGTTCCTGGCAATGCTCTTTTCAACATCTGCCGGTTTGATGAGTATCCTCAGGATTCCTGCATATAAAAAATACGGAGTCTGGACACTGATCCTGCTTGTCGCAGGAGGTATGATACTTGGACCCCTGGTACAGAAGTATGCTTTCGGGGAGTTGTGGACGGGTATTCCCTTCGGATGGGACCTGACAGATAATAAAACCCTTATTGCATTGATATTCTGGATTCTTGCAGTAGTCATGAACCGGAAACAGACAAAACCCTTACTCACATTGCTGGCTTCCATAGTACTTCTCCTTGTATATTCCATACCTCACAGTCTTTTTGGCTCTGAACTCGATTATACAACAGGCGAGGTGACCCAGGGATTGATTCTTACATTTTTCATCCATAACCCGAAAAATTCTTAAATTGGGTGCAGCATTATATAATTACCCACGTCTTTTGATCAGAAAACTAAAAGATGTTGGGTGCGGCAAACTATATCAGAACTAGTCTTTATGTAAAGATGGCAAATGTAGAAGCGGCATTCCGAAACTTACACCAGGATCTTTTAGACGGTTGTAAAAATGGCGACCAGAGAGCACAGTTCCAGATTTACAAGTTGTATTACAAAGCAATGTACAACACAAGCCTGAGAATTGTAAACAATACGATGGAAGCCGAAGATGTAATGCAGGAATCTTTCCTGTCGGCGTTTGAAAAAATTGACACTTACTCGGGGACTGTCAGTTTTGGAGCCTGGCTGAAGAAGATAGTGATCAACAGATCACTTGACGCACTGAGTAAAAGAAAAGCGGTCTTTGAAGATATTGAGGCACACATTGGGATACAGGACGAAAGCAGTGATGTGATGGGAAGGCATGAAGAGGTTGATGTGAGGGTTGAAGAGGTAAAAGAGGCCATCAACAGGCTTCCCGACGGTTACAGAATCATTCTTTCGCTCTATCTTCTTGAGGGTTATGACCATGATGAAATAGCAGAAATACTGGCAATTTCCAGCAGCACTTCACGGTCACAGCTTTCAAGAGCAAAACAAAAATTAATTGCGGAACTGAAAAGGAAATGAAAATAAAAGGGAATGAAAACTATAGATGAAATAATCAGGGATAACAGGGACTTTTTCGAAGACAGGGAACCTTCGGAAGGTCACCTCGACAAATTTAACAGGATGCTCGAGATGAGATTCCATGCAGGCGGGGTTAAAAGGAGTATTGTACCTTACCTGCTTAAGGCTGCTGTAGTGACAGTGCTGATAACACTTTCATCACTGTGGACCTGGGATCATTTCATAAGACCCGGGCGGAACAGAATGACACTTAGCGAAGTTTCTCCCCAGTACAGGGAGGTTGAAAACTATTATATCCACCAGGTGAATCTTATGGAAAATGAGATCGTGTCTGCTAACCTCCCGGGGAATGCAGAACAAATGGAGGTACTCAGGAATGAAATGCAAAATATGGACTCTGTTTATGTTCAGCTGCAAAAGGATCTGAAGGCAAATCCGGATGATGAAAGGATAATCAATGCAATGATAGAACATTACCAGACAAAAGTTGAAGTCCTGACCTTCATCGTAAATCAACTTAAGGCTATAAGGAATGAAAACCAAAATAAATCAGCTGATGAAAAACCAAGCATATAAAACAGGGGCGCTCCTTGTTGCAGCACTATTCCTTTTTTCACTTGCACTTTCCGGCCAGGAGGAGGTATCAAAGGAATATCACAAGGACTACACAGCCAAAAAAGGTACTGCACTTGATCTGAGCAACAGATACGGAGATGTTATAGTAGCGACATCTGATAATAACCATGTGGTAATTGATATAAAAGTAACTGTGAGATATCCGAACCGTGAAAGAGCCGATAAGCTTCTGAGCTATATCGATGTTCAGTTCGAGGAAAGTGAAAATCTTATTTCATCCAGAACGGTCATCGACGAGAAGTTCAGTTTTTCCGGGTGGGGCGGCGAGTCGAGAAAATTCACAATTGACTATAACGTCAAAATGCCTGTGTGGATGGACCTTACACTGGCAAACAGGTATGGCAATACGGAGCTTGATGAACTAGACGGTAATGTGAATCTCGATATCAAATATGGCAACCTGACCGCTGCCAGACTGACAAGGGGAAACGTGAAACCTCTCAGTGTCCTTAACCTGGCTTATGGTAAAGGGACTATTGATGAAGCCGGATGGCTTGACGCAACCATCAACTCTGGCAATTTTAATATTACAAAAAGCCAGGCACTCCTGATTGACAGCAAGTATTCATCAATCAATATCGGAACCACAAGCTCATTAGTAGGCGAAACGAGGCATGACAAATTCACGGTCGGGAATGTTAATAATCTCGTCCTTGACGGCGGGTATGCAGATATAAATGTTGGATCTCTTGCCAGAAAGCTCACTTTTGAAGGCGGATACGGTTCATTCAACCTCGACGCGGTACCTGCCGGTTTTGAATCCCTCGAAGTTGAGACACGGTATATGGGAGTAAGCCTTGGTATCGATGAATCAGCAAGCTATAATCTCGATGCCCGGGTGTCCTACGGAGGTTTGAAATTTAATGAGGAAAACTTTAAATATCAGAAACGCATCGTGGAAAATACTTCCA
>JADDYF010000350.1 GCA_015712185.1 Bacteroidales bacterium | reverse complement strand
CGGGAAAACTATTGAACTCGCATCCAGACCGGCTGATGCAATCTGGTAAAAGAGAGGCTGAAACTGATGATAATTATGTTTATCAATAATGACTACCTGAAAAGGAGAATTCTTCAGTTTTTTTGCAAGGTTCAGACCTCCAAATCCGCAACCTACAATAACCACTCTCTTTTTTTCTGTAGACGGAATATTTATCATTATATATCAAACAACCAGTATTCCTGAAAAGTTTAATTATCTCAATCATCATATCCCTTTTTCCAGTATTCCGGGGTGACAATATTACCTTCCGGGGTTTTAAGGAGACATTCATAAATCGCAAACACCGGATTGAAAACAAGATCAGTGACTCCTACAATATATTTCGGGTCCTCTCCTTCCGCTTGAGGTGGAATAACCGTTTTCTTTACTTCATATTTATTAAACTCCAGAAGATCGGTCAGGAATGCAACGCGGTCAAGCGTAATACCTGATTCAACAATTGTACATCGGACACCATCAATCTCACCAACAATATGTTTTGCATTATTAATTGCCATGAATACAATATATAACTAAATCCCGTAACTCATATCCTTTATTACTTCGAAAATAATGCTTGCAAATCCGGTTATAACAATACCTGCAACACATATTCCCAGTGCAAAACGCGTTGGAAAGTCGCTCCTGAATTTTTCTATCGGAGCTTCGCTTTTATTGATAAACATTGCCTTTACCACAAGCAGATAATAGTACAACGATATTATAGTATTCAGTAGAGCGATCAGAACCAGCAGATAAAATCCTTTCTGTGCAGCTGCAGTGAACAGGAAAAACTTGCCGAAGAATCCGGCAAAAGGAGGTATCCCGGCAAGGGAAAAAAGCGCAAGTAACATGACAAGACTTAATCCGGGATTAGTCTGATAAAGTCCGTTGTATTCCTCAATGCTTTCTTTTCCTTTTACGTTGGATATTGCTGCCACGACACCAAATGCGGCCAGGTTCGAGAAAATATACACGACTAAATAATATACAACGGATGCCATACCCAGCTGATTTCCGCCAATTATACCCAGGAGTATATAGCCAGCCTGCGATATTGAGGAAAATGCAAGAAACCTTTTCAGGTTTTGCTGCCTTATCGCAAACAGGTTGCCGATCGTCATGGTCAGTACGGCTGTAACATAAATTGTTTTCTGCCACGATTCAATAATTACAGGGAATATCGAAAACAGAACGATCACAAAGATGAATAGTGCAGCTCCCTTAGAGATAACTGACAGATAGGATGTTATATTGACCGGAGCCCCCTCATAAACATCTGCTGCCCATAGATGGAAGGGTACTATTGAAATCTTAAATGCCATGCCGGCGAAGAAGAATATAAATCCAAGTACCTGAAGATTGCCATTGACCAGGAGATCTGAAATCTCATCAAAGTAAAGCGTTCCGGTCGTTCCGTAAACCATCGTTAATCCATAGAGGAGTATTCCTGAAGAGAATGCCGAGAGAAGTATTAGCTTAATTCCTGCTTCAGCCGACTTGTTACTGTACCTGTCGTATGCCGCCAGGGCTGCTGCCGGTATTGTTGCAAGTTCAAGTCCCAGATAGAACATAAGGAAATGGCCGGCCGAGATCATAAAATTCATTCCGATCAGGGTAGAGATCAGGAGAATATAATACTCGCTTATCTTTCCGGAGTTTTCATCTTTGCTGAGCCACGATACCGATTGAATAATTACCAGTAAAGCTCCGATGTTAAGTATGTTCTTCATTAAAAGCCTCATTTCCGTGGCAATGTACATCCCTCCGAAGAGTGATCCGGGTGGTGAGGGCAGGAATCCGATGATAGTAACAGCAGAAAACAACACAACTGTTAATAGGTTCACTGATCTCTTTTTCAGAGGATCCCCGAATATTTCACCCATAAGGACCAGCAGAGCTGCAGCTGTCAGCAACAATTCATGCCGCATTACCAGGAAATTCGCTAAACTCATATTATATTATTAACCAGAGTATCAACCATATAAATCAGAATGGATTTATTGCAATTATCTTTTCCAGAACTGGCTGCAGGCTTGTACCTATCATAGATGAAAGCCAGTATGGAGCAAGACCGATCAATGCCACAAAGCTTATGAGAGTCACTGCAGAAACCTTCTCGAACCACTTTGCATCCGCAAAATGATTATAATGCTCATTAGTCACCGGACCCAGCAGGAGGATTGCAATCACTCTGAGAATATACACAGCGGTGATAACGATCGATGTAGTAGCAACTATCGTTAGTATTCTGTGAAACAGGTCAGGGTGCTGGAAAGCACCTACGAAAATAGTTACTTCGGCAACAAAACCGCTTAGTCCCGGCAACCCGAGAGAAGCCAGACCGGCAAGTACATAACAGACTGACAGGAAAGGTATGACCTTCATCAGTCCTCCCATTTCATTGATCATCCTGGTATGAGTACGTCCGTAAAGCATACCTATAAGTGCAAAGAAGAGTGCTGTCATCAGCCCGTGAGAGATCATCTGAATTATTGCACCATTCATTGCAGTTCTGTTCATCATCAGTATTGCAAACAGCACCAGGCCGCAATGGCTGACCGATGAGTATGCGTTGATATACTTGAGATCTTTCTGTACTATGGCTCCAAAAGCCCCGTAGATGACGCTTATTGAGGTCAGAATTATAAAAATCCACGACAATTCCTTCGCCGCCTCGGGCATAAGGAATATAGCCACCCTGAATGCTCCGTAGCCGCCAAGTTTCATCAGCACACCTGCGTGGAGCATCGAAACAGCTGTTGGTGCAGAGGAGTGGCCATCGGGCGACCACGTATGAAACGGGAATAATGCGCCAAGTACGCCAAAGCCTATAAAAGTAAGCGGGAAGAACAAATACTGGGCTGACATCGGGATCGTTGTCCTGGATATCTCAATGATATTAAAGGTCAGCTGCCCGCCGTCAGGGGCTGAGTTGAAATATATTCCAAGTATACCAAGAAGGAGCAGGGCTGACGCCCCCATAAGCATCAGTGTGAGCTTCATTGCGGAATACTCTTTGGGACCGCTTCCCCAGATGCCTATAAGAAGATACATCGGGATGACAGCAAGCTCATAGAAAAGAAACATCGTAAACAGGTCGATCGAGATAAAAAACCCGAATACCCCTGTTGCAAGAAGAATCAGTGATATAAAGAATTCCTTTGGCAGAAAATCGACCTCCCATGATGCGAATATACCTGCGAAGACCACCAGTGATGTAAGCGCTATCATAGCAACGGAGATACCGTCTGCTCCGACAGCATAATGAATATTAAGGCTTTTAAACCATACAAGATCCCTTACAAAAAGCATTTCATCAGTATTTCCGGAGTGCCTTACAGACAGGTACAGGTACACAAGTACTGCCGAAAGTATGAGCTGCAGACCCATACCGGCTGCAGCAACAATCCTGACCTGCCTGATATCCCTTACCAGAACCAGGCCGGTAATTGTCAGTACCGGAATTACAATAAACAGTGTCAGGATGTCCATAGTTTAAATACTGATTTGGTTATTGATTCCACAGGTAAACAAGGAGGACTATAAGCAGGACTGCGCCTGAAACAAAGACAAATGCATATTTCTGCAACTGTCCCGACTGGAACCTGCGGATTCTGAATGATATATATTGTGTCACTGCTGCAATGGAATTCATTGTCCCGTCAACAATATGCCGGTCGAACCAGGCAACCGGCTGTGATATGTATCTGAAAATGATCCCTCTGGTAATAAACAGGTATATTTCGTCAATATAGAATTTGTTATATGACCATTTATAAGCGTACTTGAATTTAGCGGCAAGCCTGTCCGGTATTCCTGATCTTCTGCTGTACATCAGGAAAGCAACGGCAATTCCGGCCAGGCCGATAAGGACTGAAGGAATTGCCACTGCCCATTCAATTTCGGTCTCGAAAGGCACACCATCGGAAGTGATCAGTCTGCTGAATGGAATAAATCCGGCAAAGGCTGAACCTGCTGCGAGAATAATTAACGGGATTGTCATGGTTGCAGGTGCCTCATGGGGTGTATGATGGTAATGTGTTTCATTTCCCCAGAATATGCTGAAATAAAGCCTGAACATATAGAATGCTGTCAGACCTGCAACGGCATATTCGACTCCAAACAGAAACCAGCTATGATGGAATGCTGCAACGAGTATCTCATCCTTGCTGAAGAATCCCGACATCGGGGGAATACCTGCAATAGTCAGACAGGCAATAAGAAATGTCAGATGTGTTACCGGCAGATACCTTCTAAGTCCGCCCATATCTGTCATGAAGTTGCTGTGAACTGCATGTATTATAGCTCCTGCGCATAAGAACAGCAATGCTTTAAACATTGCATGGGTCGACAGATGGAACATTGAAGCCATGAATCCCAATCCGTCGTGCCCGCCATAACCTGACACACCTAGAGCCAGCATCATATAGCCGATCTGCGACATGGTAGAATATGCCAGTACTCTTTTAATATCAGTCTGTGTACAGGCAATAACAGCTGCAAAAAGCGAAGAAAATGCACCGATATATGCCACCACTTCGAGTGCAGCAGGCGCCGCAAAGAAATATATCGGGAACATCCTTGCTACAAGGTATACCCCGGCAACTACCATTGTTGCAGCATGGATAAGTGCTGAGACCGGTGTCGGACCTTCCATTGCGTCAGGCAGCCAGATATGGAACGGGAACATTGCCGATTTTCCCACACCTCCCATATAGACAAGTATCATCGACCATGTTATCACCGACAGACCCAGAAAAGCAGCGCCTCCGGTCTGGGTAATTGCCGGTCCCGCCGGGTCGGTGAGAGTGATGAAGTCAAATGTCCGGGTATTGAATGAGAGGATCAGTATACCGATGAGAAAGCCCAGATCAGCAAACCTTGTCACAATAAATGCCTTTTTTGAAGCTCTTACAGCTGATGGTTTCTCATAGTAAAATCCAATAAGAATATATGATGATATGCCGACAAGCTCCCAGAAAATATACATCTGGAAAATATTGGTTGCGACAACGAGGCCCAGCATTGAAAAACTGAACAGAGAAAGAAATGCAAAGAACCGTTCAAATCCCCTTTCGCCTTTCATATAACCCAGGCTGTAAATATGTACCATGAGCGAGACTGTTGTGATCACAACAAGCATCATAACCGAAATGGGATCAAGAAGCACCCCTATGTCGATATGCAGCTTGTCTGTCAGCTGCAGCCATGTGTAGTTAAACGCGGATATTTTCGTATATACTCCTTCTGTTGCTCCGGTGCGAAAGAAATACAGATATGCCGTGATATAGGATAAGACTGTTATTACTGCAAGACCGCCTGTTCCAAGTAATCCGGAAAGCCCTGGTTTAAGCTTATGTCCTGCAAGACCGAGCAGGATGAACATCAGGAAGGGAACAGCCAGTATCCAGAGAGTATAATTGAAATTCATAGCAATTCAGGTCGTCAACAGGTTTTGATAATCAGTATTTCATTTCATTCACATCCTCAACATTGATTGTTGCAAATCGTCTGTAGATATTGATAATGATGGCAATAGCAACTGCTGCTTCAGCGGCTGCCACACCGATTACAAACAGACTGAAGAACAGTCCCTCCATCTTATGGGGAAAGAGGTAGCGGTTAAAAGCCAGAAAATTTATATTCACCGAGTTAAGTATCAGCTCTACCGACATAAGTATGGTTATCAGATTCCTCCTTGTCAGAAAACCATAGATCCCGACAAAAAACATTATCGCGGCCAGTATAAGAAAATATTGAAGGGGGATGCCAGTATTCATTCTCTATTGTTATAAGGTTTGAGTCTCAGTCTTTTTCGGTCCGCCTTTCTTTGCAATTACAATCGCAGCAACCATTGCCGCAATCAGCAGTATCGAAATGACTTCAAAAGGAAGTACATAACCGTCATATTCAACCGATAACAGGCTTTTCCCTATCAGGCGCATGTCAATCTCCCTGGCAGCCTCGGCTGTTGCTGAAAATTTGAAATCGAGAATTGTGATTATCGTAATAATTGCGCCTGCCATTGCAGCAAGAGCTGAGAACAATGATTTCTTCCAGCCAACAGGTTCGAATTTCTGGCTGATATGGCTTGTGAGCAGTATTGAGAAGATTATCAGGACTACAATGCCGCCTGCATACAATGTCAGCTGGACTGCAGCAAGAAACTGGAAATTAAGCATGAAGTAAAGGCCTGCGGTCGAAACAAGCACAAACAGGAGATAAACCGCGGCTCTTAGTATCCTGCGGCTTGTGACTGTCAGGACCGAAAAGACAATAATCATTACTGAAAACAATACAAACATCACCTGGTTTATTGTCATCACTCAACTCCTTTCATTAATTGCGAACCCGGTTTATTCAATACCTTGATAAGCAGCGCCCTGTTGAAAACAGCATGCTCAAACTCCTGTGAAAATGCAAGCGCTTCTGATGGACATGTCTTGACGCATAAAGCACAGAAGGTGCACATTCCGAGACGATAAATATGCTTGTCTATCGCCCTCTTCTTCTTCCCGTCTTCCGTCAGTATCGATTTTGAAATTATCTCGATTGTACCATTCGGACAGTTAATTTCACATATCCCGCAACCGGTGCATTTATGTTCATTTTTCTCATTATGCGGCATGATAACCTCACCCTTGAACCGCTCGAACATTACAAGGTTCTTACGGTTTTCAGGATATTTCTGAGTGACAATTTTATTCGGTTGAAAGAAATAGTAACCTGTCACCTTCATCCCTTTCAGGAGTGACCAGACGGCCATCACTATTTCTTTCAGATATTTTATTATACTTCTCATTAAGAGTACAATATTTTTCATTTCTTTATTAAAAATGCCAGCCCATCAGCACAATAAACGCCATGATCAGCACATTTACAAGGTTAATCGGAAGCAGGTATTTCCATTCAAGCGTAAGCAGCTGATCGATTCTGAGACGCGGAAATGTCCATTTGAACCACATCATCAGGAAAACTACAAAAAAGGTTTTAACGATATACCATACAAAAGGAGGTATAAAATCCATGACTGCATTAAAGCCATCCCAGTTCCCGACATGGAAGGGCATCCAGCCTCCGAGGAATACAGTGGCAGCGATTGAAGCCACTATGAACATGTTCATATATTCGGCAAGGAAGAAAAATGCGAACTTGATACCTGAATATTCTGTATGATATCCTGCTGTCAGTTCCGATTCAGCTTCAGCAAGGTCAAACGGACCCCGGTTTGTCTCTGCCGTGCTTGCTACCAGGAATACTATGAATGCTATGAATGCCGGTATATGTCCTTTGAATATAAACCACCCCGTTGCCTGTCCTTCAACAATAACTGAGAGCTGCATTGAGCCGGCCAGTATAACCATGGTTATCAGCGAAAGTCCGACCGACAGCTCATAGCTCACTATCTGGGCGCCGCTTCGCATTGCCCCGATGAGCGAGTATTTATTGTTGCTTGCCCATCCTGCAAGCAAAATACCTATGACACCCATAGCAGAAACGGCAATGACATAAAAGATCCCGATATTGAGGTCTATTGCGTGAAGGCCTTTGGCAAAAGGTATTGCTGCGATCGCCATGAACGAAGCAGTAATAACGATGAAAGGTGCAAGATTGAAAAGGAACTTATCCGCATTCCTGATTGGCACCAGTTCCACCAGCAGCAGCTTGACGAGGTCGGCGATTGTCTGAAACAATCCGAAAGGTCCCACCCTGTTCGGACCAAGCCGGTTCTGCATAAATGCACATACTTTCCGCTCCGCATAAACAAGAAACAGGCCTATCAGTGCATAGAACAGCAGGATAAGTACGCCTACAATAAGCATCTCAACAACCACCGCCCAGAACGGGGACATGGCATTATGGAGAACGGTATCGATCCATTTTGTCAATGGAGCAAAATCAAACATAATGATCAGTCTATTTTAACTCAATCTCTTTCTAACTTCCAATTCTAAGTACTCCAAACTCCAAACTTCTACCTGTCTATATCCGGAATAACAAGATCCAGCGATCCGCCTATTGCGACAAGGTCGGCGATCTTAAAGTCCCTTGATATGAGATTCAGGACCCACAGGTTGCTGAAGCATGGAGAACGGAATTTAATCCTGTAAGGATTTTTATTACCGTCGCTGATTATAAAGACACCCAGCTCTCCACGGGCAGTCTCAACCCTCTGGTAGTACTCTCCTTCTGGCAGCCTGATAACAGGTTTCAGCTTTACCGCAAACGGACCTTCCGGAATGTTGTCGATCAATTGTTCAACAATATCCATTGATACCCTCATCTCCTCCATCCTTGCAAGATACCTGTGAAATGTATCCCCTTCACTAAAAAGAACTTCATTGAATTTTACCCTGTCGTAGGCACTGTAAGGCTCATGTTTCCTGACATCACATGAGAATCCCGATGCTCTGCCTGTGGGCCCTGTCACACCGTATGAAATGGCATCTTCAAGCGACAGCCTGCCAATTCCTCTGGTACGTTCCTGGAAAATAATATTCCCTGTGAGGAGCTGATCATATTCAGGAAGGATCTTCCTGAAATATTTTATGAATTCCTTCACCCGCTTTTGGAAATTCGGATGGATATCATACATCAGCCCACCGGGGCAGTTGTAGCTTACGATCATGCGGCCGCCGCATGTCTCCTCGAATATATCGAGGATTTTTTCCCTGTCGCGTAGGCCATAAAAGAAGCATGTTAATCCTCCCAGGTCCATACCGAATGTTGCCCAGAATAGCTGATGGGATTGAATTCTGGTCAGCTCCGACATTATTGTGCGTATCACCTTTATCCTGTCGGGGATCTCCGCTTCGAGGGCTTTCTCAACCGCAAGACACACAGCTTCGTTATTAATATGTGCTGACAGGTAATCCATCCTGTCGGTAAGATGGATGATCTGGGGATAGGTGATGCTTTCGCACATTTTTTCCATGCCCCTGTGAACATAACCGATATGTGGCTCGACATTTTTTACTATCTCTCCCTTAAGTGCAAGGACCAGCCTGAGCACACCATGGGTTGACGGGTGCTGAGGTCCCATATTGATGACATATTCCTGGTTCTCGTCAACTGCCACTTTAACCGGTTCTTCCATAAACTATTTCTTTGTAACAATATTTATATCATCAACAAAATCCTTCCTCAACGGAAAGCCAGCTGAGGACGGCAGAAAGAATCTTCTCAGGTCGGGATGATTTGTAAATTTTATCCCAAGGAGATCGAATACCTCACGTTCATGAAATTCTGCTGTCCTCCAGATATCAGCCACTGAATCGAGCTGCGGATCTACCCTGTCGGAAGTCCTTGACTTTAATACGACCGAATGTCCGTATTTTGTTGAACGCAGGTGATATACAACTCCAAGATCGTGACCATAGTCAACGCCGGAAAGACAGAACAGGAAATCGAAGCCGGTATCTTCATTCTCTTTTAACTGCCTGGCGAGACTGTAAAGACCTGAAGGGGGAATCTGTATCTCTACAAATTGTTTCCCTTCTGTTACCACTGCTTCAGCGTTCAGTGATCTTAATTTTTCTGCCAGTTGCACACTATCCATTGAGACACAGATTTCAAAAGAGTATAATCATTTAATGCTATGTGATTCGTTGCGTTTTCTTCTTGAAAGGATGCTTTCAGCTTCGATCTTACGCTGAAGCTGAAGCATTCCGTATAGCAATGCTTCCGGACGCGGAGGACATCCCGGTACATATACATCGACCGGAATTATATGCTCCACTCCTTTAACGACACTATACGAGTTCAGGAAAAAAGGACCGCCTGAAATAGCACAGGCGCCCATTGCCACGACATATTTGGGCTCAGACATCTGGTCATAGAGCCTTTTCAGTACCGGTGCCATTTTGTTAACTATGGTTCCGGCGACAACTATTACATCTGCCTGACGCGGACTTGCCCTGTAAACCTCCATGCCAAATCTTGCGAAATCGTGCCTCGGAGCACCTGTAGCCATCATTTCAATTCCGCAGCAGCTTGTTGCAAAGGTCAGAGGCCATAACGAATTTTTCCTTCCCCAGTTGATGATATCATCAATTGTTGCAAGAAGAACATTTCCTCCCGATTTTTCAAGAAGTTCAAGGCTTTCATTATCCCTGAACTCTTCTTTCTTCATGCCTTTTATTCCCATACCAATGCATGCTTCTTCCAGGCATATAATAATCCCAGACCCAGAATAAAAAAGAAAATTACTATCTCGACAAAAGCAATCAGTCCGACCTCTTTCATGACAACTGCCCATGGGAATACCAGGACAGTCTCAACATCAAACACAAGGAACAGGATTGCAAAAAGATAATAACCGACGTTAAACTGAAGCCATGTAACGCCTGTTGTGGGAATCCCGCACTCGTAAGGTTCAAACTTCTGCGGATTTATTGATTTCGGGGCTATTATACCTGAAAGTATAATGACCAGGCCAACAAATACAGCTCCTACCAGGAAGAACAGAACCAGCCATTCATTGCTCATATATCCCGTATATTTGGTTTTATTAAAAGCCGCACAAAAGTAGGATTATTTTTTTTATTGTGAAATAGTTAACAGTATATGAAATGTGATAATTATCAGGTCAGAGATAACAGAAATTGTAGCTACCTTGCACACGATCTCAGTCTTTCTGTTACTGCTGTAATCATGACTTTATTATGAAGGTATTGGAGCAATCAATATGATTTTTTTCATGTAGTTTTGGTATTTTAATACTTAGTTTTACGTGTTATTTGCTTTCATTTTATTTCGTAATCAATATTTTAATATATGAGTTCAGATCCACATTCCCCGGTTTTTTCAGTACTGGGTGGTGAAATAATGGAACATACTGAGGTTAAGGTAAGCCATTGTTACCAGTGCGGAAAATGCTCAGCAGGTTGTCCTCTCTCTACGGAAATGGATTATCCTCCGAGTGTAATTATGAGAATGCTGCAAAGGGGAAGTCCTGAGTTTGAGGAGAAAGTTCTGCGGTCATTATCGATCTGGGTATGTCTTACCTGTGAAATGTGTTTTGCGAGATGCCCGATGAGCATCGATATTCCAAAGATGATGGATTTCCTGAGAGCCAAAGCGTTAAAGGAGAAGAAAGCAAGTCCGAAGGCAAAGGAGATAGTAGCTTTTCATAAGTCATTCCTTGATTCAATCAGATATACCGGAAGGTTATATGAAATAGGATTATTCGCCGATTATAAAGCCAGGACATTGAAAATACTGGATGATATGGCTCTGGCTCCCAAAATGATGAAACGCGGTAAACTGAACATAATCCCCGAGCTTATAAAGGACCGTTCAGGTGTCGCTTCAATATTCAAAAAAACAATTAAAAAAAATAATAATTAGGTATATGACTCTCGGATTTTATCCCGGCTGTTCCCTGAAAGGTTCATCACGCGAATATGCTGAGTCGGTCCTGACTGTTGCGAAGGCATTTGATATTGAGCTGGAGGAAATCAGCGACTGGAATTGCTGTGGAGCCACTGCTGCTCATAATCTTAATCTGGAATTATCCCTGGCTTTACCTGCAAGGATACTTTCGCTGGCCGAAAAGCAGGGACTGAAGGAAATTGTTGTCCCGTGCGCTGCCTGTTACAGCCGTCTTACTGTTACGAAGCACCAGCTTTCGGGAAATCCTGACCTGAAAAATGAAGTTTCTGAAGCAACCGGGCTTGATTATGAGGGATCGGTAGACGTCCTGAACATAATACAGATGCTTGACAAATATATCACACCTAACCTCGAGGGAAGGATTGTGAACCCATTTGACCATAAAGTGGCCTGTTATTACGGATGCTTACTCGTGAGGCCTCACGAGATTTTGAAGTTTGACCGTGAAGAGGATCCCCGGTCAATGGATGACCTTATGCTGAAGGCAGGTGCAACCCCCATCGACTGGGCATTTAAAACTGAATGCTGCGGTGCCGGATTATCTGTTTCAAGAACTAGTTCTGTCGGAAGACTTTCAGGCAAAATTATTGGCGATGCCAGGGACCGTGGTGCCGAAGCCGTAATTGTTGCCTGCCCCATGTGCCACTCAAACCTCGATATGCGCCGTGATGCAATCAACACATTCCTTGGTGAGAAGGTTGATATTCCGGTGCTTTATGTTACACAGGCGCTTGGTCTGGCAGCCGGCCTCGATAGAAAAGCACTAGGCCTCCACAGACACTTTGTGAATGTATCAGTTTGATAATTAACATATATATCTAACATAGAAGCATGTCTAAAATTGGAGTATTTGTCTGTCATTGCGGAGAGAATATAAGCGCCACTGTCGACTGTGCAAAAGTTGCTGAAACAGCTGGTAAATATGACGGGGTAGCTTTCAGCGTTGACTATAAATATATGTGTTCCGATCCGGGGCAGAGTATCATTAAAAACGCTATTGCTGAAAAGGAACTGACAGGAGTAGTTGTGGCATCCTGCTCTCCAAGGATGCATGAGCCTACCTTCAGAAAAGCATGTGCCGAGGCAGGACTTAATCCATATATGTGCGAGATGGCCAATCTTCGCGAGCATTGTTCGTGGGTGCATGAGAAGAACGATGCCACCACAGAGAAAGCAATTGATCTTGTAAGGATCCTTGTTGAAAAAGTAAAGTTCAACCAGTCGCTTAATGCAATTAAAGTACCTGTCACCAAAACAGCCCTTGTAATAGGCGGAGGCATTGCTGGTATCCAGGCAAGCCTTGATATTGCCAATTCGGGACACAAAGTCATACTCATTGAAAAGGAGCCTTCAATCGGAGGGCATATGTCGCAGCTTTCGGAAACATTCCCGACGCTCGACTGTTCGCAGTGTATCCTCACGCCAAGAATGGTGGAAGTAGCCCAGCACCCGAACATTACGCTTTATACATACGCTGAGCTTGAGAGTCTTGAAGGATTTATCGGAAATTTCAAGGCCAGGATCCGGAAGAAATCAAAAAGTATAGATGAAAAGCTGTGCACGGGATGCGGTTTATGTACCACCAAGTGCCCGAATAAAAAGATACCGAGCGAGTTTAACGAGGGGCTCGGAATGAGGACAGCAATTTATGTTCCCTTTCCTCAGGCTGTCCCTAACAAACCTGTTATCGACAGGCTGCATTGCACCTATTATACGAAAGGAAAATGCAGGATTTGCGAAAAGGTGTGTCCTACCCAGGCTATACGTTTTGACCAGGAAGACCATATTGTTGAAGCAGAAGTTGGTGCAATCGTTCTTGCTACCGGATTTACGGTCAAACAGACAGATTTCTTCCCGGAATATGGTTACGGTAAATACCCCGATATAATTACAGGCCTTCAATTTGAAAGGCTTGCTTCAGCTTCAGGACCCACCCTGGGAGAGATCAGGAGACCATCAGATGGAAAGATCCCTGAAAAGATAGTTTTTGTGGCATGCGCAGGCTCACGCGACCAGGCCAAGGGAATCCCTTACTGCTCGAAGATCTGCTGCATGTATACAGCAAAACACGCCATGCTCTACCAGCATAAGGTTCATGGAGGTAAATCTTATGTATTTTACATGGATATCAGAGCCGCGGGAAAGATGTATGAAGAATTTGTGAGACGGGCAATTGAAGATGACGGCGTCAATTATATACGTGGCAGGATATCAAGGATATATGAGAAGAATGGCAAGCTCATTGTGAATGGAGCGGATACTTTACTAAATGCTATGCCTGTCGAAATTGAAGCTGACATGGTTGTTCTTGCCACAGCCGGAGTTGCAAATGAGGGCGCAG
>JADDYF010000317.1 GCA_015712185.1 Bacteroidales bacterium | reverse complement strand
TCCCGTCAATATTCAAAGAGTAGTTAAGAGTGTTTTCAAAAGTATAGCCAAACGACTCGGAGTTGAGCGCTGAGAATGATGATCCTCTCCCAAACTGGTAATTGGAAGTGCACATATAATCCTCATAGGTGCCGCGCCGTGTTGACTGGTTGTCGAGTCCGAGGACTGACTTGAATCTGAGTCCTTTTATTATTACCCAGTCGAGGTAAAGGTTTGTAAAGAGCCTTCCATCGAGGGTATTATTCTTGTAGTAGCCTTCCACTTCGTTCAGCAGCGGATTAGTATGGCTTATTGCCAGTTCCGAAGGCCGGTCGAGGATCGTCCCATCCGAAAGGTAAGGCTGGGCCATAGCATGCATCTTTATCAGCTGGGAATAAATATTATCACCTCTCCTGTCCCAGTTGCGGTATGTATATTGAAGATTTGTACCAACACTCAGGTTTTTGAGGATCTTATGATCGAGGTTGATTCTGCCATTATATCTCCTGAGCGCGTCATTTCTCAGCAGTCCTTCTTCATCCATCAGCCCTAAAGAGATTACAAATGATGTCCTGGCGTTGCCTCCTGATACAGATAGTTCATAATTCTGGGTCAGACTGTTCTGAAGTATCATATCGAACCAGTCAACACCGCCCTCCTGATAGAGCTGATAAACCGATTTTTCGTATGGTGCGCTGATCACGCTCGAAAGGACCACCTCGGGACCATAATTGCTCAGGCTCGTTGATCCCCAGGCGCTTGTGGCTTTTTCGGCATTATAACGCTGCCGTTCCGCAATCAGCAGGTAGTCCTGCTCAACACTCATAAGCTTTGGCAGGTTTGTAGGGGAATTGAATGACATGTAGGAGTTAAATGATACCCTCGATCTGGACCCGTCACCGCCAGTAATGCCTTTCTTGGTGGTGATTATAATTACCCCGTTAGCACCCCTTGTACCATAAATTGCCGTGGATGATGCATCCTTAAGTATTTCGAGGGATGCAATATCAGATGCATTAATATCGAGAGTCGAACCATATTCAATACCGTCAACAAGGAACAGAGGTGTGTTGGAAGCATTAATAGAACGATTGCCTCTGAGGCTGATCATTATCCCGCTCCCCGATTCACCGCTGGTTTTTGTAATATCAACGCCGGCAATTTTTCCCTGCATAGACTGGAGAGGATTGTTCGAGGCAGTCTTTGTTATCTCATTAGGCTTCAGTGAAGCGACTGATCCTGTAAGATCCTTTTTCCGTACGGTGCCGTAGCCGATAACAACAACCTCTTCAAGCGGATTGATCTGCGGCACAAGCCTGACATCTATGGCACTCCTTCCCGCAACAGGTACATCGATAGTGGAATACCCTATGAAGGAAAATGTAAGTATTGCTTCGGGATTACTCGTCTCAACGGAATATTTCCCATTTGCGTCTGTTACAGTGCCGGTGAGTGTTCCCTTAACAGTTACATTGACCCCGGGGAGCGACTCTCCTGTGTTTGAATCGTATACAGTACCGGTAATTATCATTTGCTGAACCAGCTCACGTGGTACTATTACTATCAGGTTATTTTCATATGGTTTATAAGTCAGCGGAGAATTGGCAAAAATATCATCGAGCACCCCGATAATATTTTCGTTATCAGCTTTAAGATCTATCAGTTCATTCATTACCAGCAGATCGTCGCTGTAGAAGAACCTGACCTGGCTTTGCTGCTCAATTGTCTTAAGCACCTCACGAATGGATTTATTGCGGACATCCATTGTCACAGTTACCTGCGAGTACACACTTGCACTTACCTGCAGAACGCTGAGAAGAACAATTGTCAAAGCTAGTTTCATTGTAAGTAGTAATTTTTTTATTCCTGTTCGGGAAACCGGAATAAGGTTTGGTTGATTTTTTTTCATAGTTTTGTTATGTTTTTAAGTTAGACGAAGCAGTATATCCGGTAACGGATGCATACTGAGATTTAAAAACGCTGCGCGGGATGTTAGAGCATCCTGCGCTTTTGTTCGGGGTCTTGTCAGGTAATCATATTTCTCTGTTTTTGTAATCGTTATTGGTGTTTGGTTATTGGTTATCAGGTTATTGACGGGCGTCGTAGAGAAGTTTATTCAGTTCTTCGAAACTTTTGTTTTCCGACAATGTGACAACATTTCCTTCGAGGCTGAAATTAATAGGTGCGGAAATGCTCATAACCTCCAGAACCTGTTCAATTGGTTCAGCAAGGATGGTTCCGGTGAACCTGAAAGCTTTCAGTCTCTCCGATTCAAAAATTATTTTCACATCGAATTTACGCTCAAGCTCGACAGCAATATTCTCAAGGCTCTGCTTCTCGAAAATCCATTTACTCTCCTTCCATGAGATCAAAGGTTCAACATTGACATTTTCAGTCACAGCCCCGGGTATCATTGAAAGCCTCTGTTCCCTGGCCGGCGGGTCAAGAGTCTGTTGTTTCTCGTTAATACCGGCATCGACATCAAGCATTGTAGAATCTTCCTTGAAAAAAGTAAGCTTCTGGTTGGGTTTGAGGACCGTAACCTGCTTTGCACCTTCAGAAGATACTCCTTCGATCTGAACTGATCCTTCAACCAGGGTGGTTACGATAGTTTTATCGCTGGCATATGCTTTAATGTTGAATGAGGTTCCGAGAGCCACGATATTCAGATGAGAGGTCCTGACGGTAAAGGGCTTATCGGCCTTTCGGGCAACACTGAAGAATGCTTCCCCCTCAAGTGTGACCACTCTGTCTTCAATCCCGTAACAGTTATCATATTTAAGGCTGCTGCCGGCATTTAACGTAACTGATGTACCGTCAGACAGGCGGAAGCTGGCGCTTGATCCCATCGGGACTATCAGCTCATTGATTGCCTGACCGCTGTTTTTATAATTATTCCTGCCGATATTGAAGAAAAGAAGCCCGCTGACCGCAACTGCAACAATAGCAATTGCGGCATATCTTATAAACTGCCGTAGAATGACAGATCCAGAGCGGCTTTCATCCTGCGGACGGCTATCTTTAATCCTTTGTTTGAATTTCCAGAACCCTTCATGAAAATTAAACTCCGGATGTCTGACGCCGGTCTCCGCCGTAATCCAGATATCGCAATAATGATCGAACAGGCGTTTGTTTTCAGGATCAGATCTCAGCCAGCTTAACAGCTCTTTTTTCTCTTCGGGAGCAAGTTCCCCCTTCAGGTAGCCGGGAATCAAGTTTTCCGGCGACAGATTGTTTTCTTTTAAGTCCATAAAAATGATGTTCTGAAATTAAAGACAGGGAAAATGGAAGAAAGGGTGAAAGGGGAGTGTTATTTTTTTCACACTGCCAGAAAAAAAATCAGGGAAGATAATCCTTGAGATCCTGACGTAATCTCGATAATGC
This sequence comes from Bacteroidales bacterium, assembly GCA_015712185.1. GTDB lineage: Bacteria > Bacteroidota > Bacteroidia > Bacteroidales > VadinHA17 > LD21. The sequence continues at coordinate 3,308 of JADDYF010000317.1, read as the reverse complement.
AATCCTTAACTGGGTTTTTACTGTATTGACAGATATTCCGAGTTTTGAAGCAATCTCGCTGTATTTAAGATTATCATTCCGGCTAAGCAGGAAGATTTCCCTGCACCCTTCAGGAAGCGAGTTTATGCTTTGTTCAAGGATGTTTCTTATATCCTGTTCATACAGCTGTCCCAGAGGATAATCGCTTTCCCAGGCAAGAAGCCTGAAATCTGAGGTATCCATTGAATCAGGAAGTGTCTGAATGGCTTTTTTCTGTTCAATATAATTAAAGGAAGTGTTATAAACCGCTTTGACCAGATAGGCCTTAATTGAGAAAGTTATTTCGGTTTTCTCCCTGTTTTTCCACAACCTGATAAAAACATCCGACACAATCTCTTCTGCATCAGAAGGATTTCCTGCAATATGCCGGGCAATCAGACACAGGTAGACATAATATTGTCTGTAAAGCTCTTCAAAAGCTTCGAGATCACCTGTACGGATTCCCGTAATCAGTTTCTGATCAGCATGATTCATCAATTATCATATTGCACACAATACAAATTTCGGTAATATCTTCTATTTGCCTGAAGAATTGAGAGTAATATTGTTATTTGTCACTATGTTTTTTCCCTTTTTACTGACCAGGGAAATGGTTGAAGGGAGGATATTGTTAGCTATTGTGATATTTTCTGTTTTTTCATCCTCACCGATAAGCCGGGCAAAAGCCTCCGGCTGGTAACAGCCGGTGAATAATATACCATTACAGTTTGAAAGCTTCATTACAGGAGAATCTGTCATCGGAGTTGTTACAGTCACTTTATCCCAGGTTATTTTTTTTGAATCTTTGGCTTCAAGTGCACTGCCCTCACTGATCTGCATTTTTATATCATGAAAGCTGATATCTGATCCGTTTTCGACAAGGATACCTCTTTCCGTTGTCGTTTCCATATTACTGAATGTCACATTAGATACATCCCGTTCTTCCAGTCCGTAGATCGCGACCGGCCGCTGGCCTCCCCTGACTATTATGTTCGATATCCTGACGTTGGTACAGGCTGGCGTTCTTTCAGATACCGGTTCGGGATCGGTCCGCTGATATCTCAGAGTGATCAGGACACCCTCGTTTTTCATGTTATTCATAACAATATTTGATATGAGCAGGTCTTCTATTACCCCTCCCCTTCCTCTCATGGTCTTTATCCTGATGCCGCGGTCCGTTCCTTCGAATACACAATTGGTTATGGCCACTCTTTTTACGTTCCCGCTCATCTCGCTGCCAATCACCACACCACCATGTCCCTTCAGCATGGTGCAGTTTGTTACAGTAACATTTTCAGTCGGGCGTGCTGCCTCCCTTCCGTCCTCATCGCGACCTGACTTGATGACGATACAGTCGTCGCCGACCGAAATATGGCAATTTGATATATGAACATTTCTGCAGGAGGAAGGATCTATTCCGTCAGTGTTTGGGGAACCTGACGGATTTTCTATTGTTACCCCGGTTATCGTTATGTTATCTGTGAATGCCGGCATTATTGTCCAGAAGGGGGGATTGGAAAAACTGACACCCTCTATCAGAACATTCGTGCATTCATAGGTAGTGACCATGGGTGGCCTGAGGAAATTGTTCTTTGTCCTCAGGTATGCATTCTTTGCAAGAAGCGCTTCATTCTCCTTTCTGAAAATCTCCTGCCATTTGCTCTCAGGTTGTTTCTTTGAAACAGCAGTTCTCATGAAATCCCACCATTTCTTCCCCTGCCCTTCAAAGTGGCCTCGGCCTCTGATTGAAATATTCTCGCACTGGAAGGCATAAATCTGAGATGCAAAATTCCTTACCCTTACATCCTCCCATCTCGAAGGGACCATCGGCAGGTAATCATCAAAATCATCGGAAAACCTGATCACCGCTCCTCCCTCAACCCAGAGAGTTATATTACTTTTAAGGATTATTGGCCCGGTCAGATATGTTCCGGCTGGAAAATAAACTGTACCACCTCCTTTTGATGAGAGTTCATTTATTATATCGGATATCACTCCGGTGCATTTGATTTTGCCGGTTACATCCGCACCACGGTCTTTTACGCTTGCCCAGTTCGATTGAGCCTGTAAAGCCGTTACCATTGCCAGGAGGGTAATGACAGTAAAAAGCTTTTTCATATCTATTTAAATGTTAGTTTATTAACAATACACTTTTATTAAACTCCTCTACGATTCTATTCATTCCATCGTTGTGACACCACTCAGCGGTTTCGGATCTGTCAGGTGAAGGTCAAATATCAAAACTTCATTCAGACCCTGCTTGATGAATGATGCAGGACAGAAAAGCCGCTTCTGGGGACCGATATCCCAGTAACGTCCGAGATTATGTCCGTTCACCCACACTACTCCTTTTGTATAATTTGAAACATCGAAATATGTATCGCCTGGAGTTATCAGCGAGAAGTTTCCCTTGAAGAAGATCCCCGGTTTACCCAGGTTTTTTCCGGTAGACCGGAGATCATAAATGAATTTCCTGTCCATCGGAAGTTTGAAAACTTTCCAGTTCATCAGGGTCATGCCGTTAAGTGTTACTCTGTCTGTAATGCCTTTTCTGTCAATTAAGTACTGAGCAAAGTTAATTCTGCCCATACCTTCAACAAGAATCTCAAGAACAGGCTTGTCGGTTTTGCTCTCGGGGATATCGATTGTATTTATAGCTTCACGGCGATCGAGCCGGCCGATATATTCACCATTAAGGAACACAGTTGCATAATCGTGAACGTCGGTCACTGTCAGCTTCCCTTTCTTGTGACCTATCAGTTCAGTCTGGTAAAGGATAAAACCATAATCCTGACCATATACTTCGAACGGACCGGGTGTGACGGAACTGACTGGCTGGGGCAGATTATCCCAGACGGAAGTGAATTTAACAGGAAATATCAGAGGTATATCTAGTGCAGGTACCGGATCAGGTATTGGCGGCAGCTTTTTCCCTTTTGGCAGGTAGGATCCGATCAGCTTGCGCAGCGCCATATATTTTGATGTCGGTTTCCCCTGTTCATTTATGGGTGCATCATAATCGTAGCTTGTCACATCAGGTTCATATCCTTTCCTTCCGGAGTTGGCCCCGGCAGTGAAGCCGAAGTTGGTACCTCCGTGTACTACGTACAGATTAAAAGATTTCCTGTTGTCCATCAGGAATCTGACCTCTTTCAGCAGTGATGCCGTATCCGGCCGGGCCCATTCCTCACCCCAGTGTGTCAGCCATCCGGGGTATGTCTCGCTGCTGAAGACCGGTACTCCGGGATTCATTTTGGCAGCCAGCTCAAAATGTACAGGAGAGCTTCCCG
>JADDYF010000306.1 GCA_015712185.1 Bacteroidales bacterium | reverse complement strand
AAAAGCAATATGAGGAACTGTCTGAATTAATCTGCTTACAGGGCTGTCCTTTTCGAATCTCATCCATTCAATTCCAAACGGACTTGTGTAAAAGCCTGACACATAACATTTAAATTCTGGTAAAAAAGTTTCTCCGGGAATTCTTCTTTTGGTAGGAATCCCAAGATGATGATATTTCCATCCCCAGTCACAGATTGACTCTGGTAACTCATGATCCAATCTAAGTTTACTCATAATTACATTCCTTTAAGATAAACGGACTTTATGGGTGTAGTGGTGCTGAGCGCATACCCTGTCCGATTTTTCTTGCATAGCGGGTAGTTTGCTCAATAAAAGCAGTTTTGCTTTCTGTATATTTTTCCCTGTCGTTCCTGAATTCCACCGAAAGCCTTCTTTTTAGTTGCGCATACTCCCGGGCAACTTCAGGATTTTCTCTCAAAAAGTCCCTGAAAATTATTTCATCCCAGTCACCGGGATACCTCACATGAATATGAAATGTTTGTCCCGTAATGCCCTTAATGGTATAACCCTTTGCAAACATCATATGAGGCGGAGGATTCTCAGGTTTAGAAATATATTTATAATCCATGTATTGAAGTTTGGTTATTAACATATCAGGGTCTGTATTTTCTTTGATCTCCAGCAGGATATCAATTGTCGGTTTTGCGCATAATCCGGGTACCGCAGTACTGCCAATGTGCTCAATCCTGGAAATAACCTTTTCATCAAGAATGTTGAAAATATTCTGTTTTTCCATCAGGAAGAGTTCCGGCCAACCCGGATTGTAATCAACAATTTTAATGGGAAAAAGCTCGCCAAGCTCTGAGGTCGATAAATTGCCGATGTTTTCATCCATACTTAATAGTGTTGACATTTATATTGTTTAGTTTATCCTAAGTACTATTTTAGTCCTTCCGGTTCATAAAAACAATTGTATAAATAATACATAGACATCCTTTTATTAACAAGACCATCTGGCAAAGACCTTGATTTTACTTTTCATTTCTCCTATAACCTCAGCAGAAAACGGACAGTGATCATTACTTTCTCTACTATTCATAATAATCAGATGCATTGAGAGATAAATATAAATAACCATTTTACATCTGTCCGAGATACCTTTCAAATACTGAATTGATACTCTCTTTTGTTAATTCCTGTCCTTTTGCAATGATTATGCCTTCCGGATTAATTAAATATAAAGCCGGATAAACTTTTGTTCTGTAGGATTTCTGTATAGAACTCTTTGGAGCAGGAATCATAGTCCACGTTATCATATTTTGAGAGACAAATCTTTCGACCCTGCTTTCCGGATCATCTGCAATCCCGATTAATTCGAAGTGATCACCTCCATATTTATTATACAGATCTTTATAACAGTTTCGGATATCATCTATGCAATGAGGACAACTAGTCGACCAAAAATCAAGCAAAACGTACTTACCTTTAAAATCTTCAGGGAACAGAACAGTATCACCTTTTAATGTAACGGCCTCAAACGGGATGGCAGGCATATTTACCTGGGTACTCCCTTTTTCCAGCGCAGTTGTGTCAAGCGTAAAAAATATTGTTTTACCATCGACACTGCAATTCGCCTTATAGTACAGATCACCCAGATGTGCATACTGATTATTTTCAAAGACCTGCTTCTCCCCATGAATAGAATCAGTTATTTCAAAAATGGCATTATCCCTGTATTCAAGTCCTAATCCGTATTCAGGGTATACAACTAAATTATATTTTACCGAATCAAAAGTAAATGATGTTATAGTTTGTTCACAGAATTTCATCCATAATGCGTCGAGGTTTCTATAACTATAAAAAGTAATCCAGGTTGAATCCTGCAGAATATTACCGTCCTTAAATCTTTCAAAAATGACTTTATGAGGCTGATCAGGAGGGATCTTGTCCCTCATAATAAACAAAGATTCGTCACTTAATTCGTAATTATTGTTGGTATCTATCAGATAGTACCTGACGCCTGTTTTTGACCTTCCTGTAACAATGGCTATGAATGTCTTTACATAGTCTGCGGTACATAGAATTGTATCGTTAATACGATCTCTTAAGGAATTTGTCATAGTTTCTTTTGTGATTAAGTCAGTTTTATATGCCTGGTAAACAGCCTGAACATCATCAACAGGGAAAAGGAACTTCCTTATGTTGTTTAAAGAATCAGGAATACCTTTCAATTCCGGGTAAATCACAACACGGCGATCATTTCCTAAAGGCCCTAATATCATTCTGAAAATGCTGTCAACCGGAGCAGGCATTTTGGCGCTATAAACAGCGAACGTTTCAGGAATCACCTGAGGATTATCTTTTGGTTGTTTACAGCCAGTTATTGCTGATATTAATAACCCCATAAGTAAGAATTTTATGAATTTCATATGTTATCCATTTACCGTCCTTTTAATTCATTGATATTAATGTTAACCGTCCGGCAATCCCGTTTTTTGTACTAAAAAGCGGGACTGACCTGGTTAGCTCTTCATCGGGTTAATTTGTCCTGGTTTGTCATGCTACCGCGGATTCTTACTTTTTCTTAATTATCTTGTTATTTTCAAATTCTTCTTCAAATTCAATCTTATCATTCCTGTTATAACGAATCCAGGATCCATGTTTTTTACTTTTCCTGAAATTGGCGATCTGCCATAGTTGTCCGGTCTCCCGGTAAAAAATCCATTCACCTTCCATGAGGTTATTGACAAAGAGTCCTTGCGCTTTGACTTTACCGTTCTTGTAGTAATAGACAAGCTTATCGCCAATCAATTCATAAACTGGTTGACCGTTTGCATAAAGTTTCTTTTCAAGCATATGTTAAAATTATATTATCATGCCTGCGTAATTAAGTTCTCCTTTTGGTGAGAAAACATCTAGTGCCAGAGTCATTCTGTTCGTTTTGGCATAGACAATATCTTTCTTATGGTAATATTCAGTGATACAGATCCCAATCGATGGAATCAAAGTCATCCATGTTGCGAGAGTAATCCTGATAAAATAAGATTATTTTGCCATCTTGAAGGGATTATAAAGGTCAATGAAAGGTAATTAATAAATTAAGACCAGCCAATAAAATGGCAATATCGTACAATAATTGCCACATAACAGCCCGGTAACAAATGGCGATTGTTGTACTGGGAGAACGGAGGTTGTGAGTTGTAAATCCTTACCGGGTTAGTCCCGGTTTCTTATAACATCACCTGAAATCTGTCTATCATAAAACAGAAACAAAATCAAAGAGATACTAAAATTCAAAGTTCGAATTTAGACCTTGAGGGAGCCACGGAACGCCCTGGCGTTATAGTAAGAGGGAGCACCGTTGTGATATACGAAGACATTGCCATAGCGGCGATCAGCAAAGAGAGCGCCGCCGAGTTTTCTGATATCATAAGGTGTTTTCACCCAGCTCGACGTTTTCGTATCGAACTCTCCAAGTTTCTGCAACTCCCGATATTGTTCTTCCGTTAAAAGCTCAATGCCCATGGCAGCTGCCATATCAGTAGCGTTATTTTCTGGCTTAAATGCTTTCCTTGACTCCTGCCCTTCACGATCGTAACAAACATTTCTGCGGCCTTTAGGGCTTTCCGCTGAACAATCATAAAAAATGTATTCGCCGGTTTTTTTTTCATAACCAACAACATCCGGTTCACCGCCTGTTCTTTCCATTTCATTGAGTGACCACATTTTCTTACTATTAGCTTCCAGCTTTGCCTGTACTTTAGCCCATTCAATGCCTTTATGGCGATTCAGGTTTTTCTCAAAGCGGACTTTCAATGCTCTGAATAGTTCTTCAAGTTGTGCTGGTGACAACTCCTTTCTTGTTTCACCGTTTGACATAGTTTTTAAATTAAGAAAACATGTAGTTCATTTTTATTTAACAATATTATTGTATTAAGTTATTATTCAACTTGGCATTTAAAGTTCCCGTGGAATCTTATATTATCCTATATAACAATGAAGCCGGTTCTGTGTTCAGTCCTTAAAGCTCTAAAATGCTCCGGAGGGTCCTGCTAAATATTGACGTTATAGCAATAAGGCCGAGAGCTAATTCCCGTAATGTTTTGCAGGGATAGTAAGGGGCCATCCTGCAGTGGAGAAGTTGTGCTGAAAGAATGGAGGCTGGAGAAGTAAATCCTGATCGGGATGCAAAAACCGTGAAAAGTTTATTTACTTTATTGTCCTTGTTAGCCGCTGTACTTATTTATTTTTGAAAGAGTTACAATGTCTCTTACTTCAAGTATTTGTTTTTGATAATCCATAAGAACTGAGTTGATCATGGCAAGACTAAGCTCGCTCAAGGTTAAAATGAATCCCGGCATGATCAATCGAAAAATTGGATAGAAGGGATTAAAGAGATGATAAACCTTATGAACATGTTTCAGTCCTTTTGAAGGCTTTAAAAGTCCAGGCCGAAAAGAATACACTTTTTTAAATGGAAGCTTGAAAAGATCGGTTTCTGTCATTCCTTTAATTCTGGCCTGCATGAATTTTGCTTTATCCGGGATATCAGTTCCAAATCCAGAGACATAGCAGAAAATCATTCTGGGATTAAGGCTTGAAAGTCTCCTTGCGAAGTATAAAGTCAGGTTATAAGTGATGTTGTAATACTGTATCTCTTTTACAAAAAGTGATGTGATACCAATACAATAGAAGCAGGCATCATAGCCAATCAAACGATTCTCAATAGATGAAAGATCAAAAAGATTATTATGAATTATCTCAGTCAGTTTGGGATTCGATATTTCACAAGGTTTACGGTTAAGAACGAGAATTTTCTCGACCTCAGGATGTGATAAACATTCGTGGAGGACACCTTCGCCAACCATCCCGGTAGATCCTGTAATTATAACCTTAATCTTCATACATGTTTACGAATTGAATTTCTAAAAGATAAGTTGTCTGAACAGGCTGACAGCCAGGGTGTTGTCAGCTATCGGGAGCAAATACCTTGACAACTGTGCCAGCCGTAGCTACGGGGCAGGCTGGATAAATGACCTTTATTGTTCGTGTCAGACAATGTTGTGTTCATTTATTGTCATCGGATTGAATCCTGTCAAAGGATCAGAATCTGCTTTATAAGTCATGGTTGGTTGTATAGTTATCTACTAATACATTATAATGTTGAGATTTTTTATCATAATGAGATAATACTTTCTGGGCTTTATCCGGGACAACAGCTACTTCGAAATCATCCCCGGCGAATTCTTTTACAGCGGCAATCGAGTCAAACCACATGATTGTAATAAATTCTGTCTCGGATTCCAGCTCTCTTCGTAAGAGTTGAATGCCTTTGTATCCTTGGATATTTCTGTTATGAATGCCAATGAATATCTCGCTTTTAAGGAGCTTTTGGTAAGTGTCAGCATTCCCTTTGGTTGTATAACCATGCCAAATTCTTGAAATCATTATCTGTTATTATTATCACTTATCAATTTGTAATTCATATATTTTAGGCCATAATTTGCCGGTCACAAATATTCTGTTTTTAATTGAATCGTAGGCAATGCCATTCATTTCCATCGATCCACTAAATATATTTTTTGCTTCGTTTGCTATTGAATCCAGGTCAAGTTTGCCAACAACTTTGCCATCTGCAGGATCAATTTTAAAAATTATGTTTGTTGGCCACCTGTTAGCAAAGATGTAGCCATTAATATATTCCAACTCATTTAAATAACGTATTTCACGTCCATCTATGGTCACCGTTATCTTTTTAACCATTTGAAGAGTGCCTGGATTCAGGTATGTTAATTCGGACGTCCCGTCACTCATTATCAGGTTTGTCCCATCAGATGTCAGGCCCCAGCCTTCTTTGCTTGGGAAAGTAAATTCTTTAATCTTTTCAAATGTCATCGCATCATAAACAAATCCTATCTTGGTTCTATATGTAAGCTCAAAAATCTTTCCATCAAAAAATGCAATCCCTTCGCCGAAATATTTAGCCCTATCTAATTCCACTTTAATTTCAATTTTACCGTTCTTCAAATCAACAATCCCGAACAATGATTTTGTTTGAGGTAATTCTCTTGCTGCACCGGTACTTTCATATAATTGACTATTATGTATAAGAAATCCTTCGGTGAAAGAAGTTGTATCGTGCGGATAAGTTCCAATATATGTGATGTCTACTTTCGGTACAGATCTGATCCTATTGTTGCTACAGCAATTGAAGGCTATTGGTAAAAAAGTTATCAAAAGAATTGAGATCTGTTTTGTTGCCATTTGTTTACATTTTTATTCCTGGTGATGGTTTATTTGTCGCGGTAGAAGTTGAAAGTCACTTTATTATCTGTTGAATATTTTATGTAAAGGTTCCAACCTGCATTTTTTGCCCTGTCTTGCCAGATGGTCTCAAATATTTGTTTATAGTCCTCGATAGAAATTCTTGATTTTAAGTGCCCTGCAATGTTGTAAAGATGGAAGTATACAGTCTCCAGATTCACTATAGCCTGATTGTCAGAGAGAGATTCAAGTGTAACATTGTTCCCTCGTAAATTCTCTTGCTCCCAGCAGAGATAGAGGATAAATGCATTTTGTGGAGAAGCAAATGGAACCCATGTTTTTGCTGCAACGAAGTATCCTCCACCATCCTTTAGTAATCCAAGTGCATAGTCCGTGCCTTTATCTTTTGAGATTTGCAAATAGATATTTTGGACGATGAATGACCAGTAAATCTCTTCTCTCGCCCATGCTTTCTGCGGTTCGGTGATATCTGGAAATGTTGATACAGGTGGAGGTGCAGTTTTGTCAAGCCGGATAAAAATGCTTTCGAGATGTTGAAAGTACCATTGATTATCGATTACAATGAATGAGAAGCAATAATCTGCCTTTTGTCCCCGGGTTGACCAGGGTACAAGGAATTGAATTCTGTTTTCATTTTTTATTATTTCAGGGGTATTAATCCAGTCTGATGGCGATGCTTGAATCCTGACACTGTCAAGGTAGCTGAGTAAAACAGGTTTGAATTTGGCCCCTAACTGGTCATGAGGCTTTATCTTGCTGGTGGTCATTTGATTGTCCTTTACCAGTTGCAGAAATTCGTTCCAAATTTTAAGCTCTTCCTGGCAGCAGCAATCTGTTACCTGGGCAAGAAAACTGATTAGGAGCAGAATTTTTTTCATGATGTGTCTTATTAGCAGTGTGGCTTCAAATATCAGCTAACAGCCCGGCAATAAAATTAGTCAGCCTTCACCAATACTTCAGCTGCCGAAGCAGGTGTTGCTGAGTGAATGAAGGTTGTGACCACAAATGTTTCATCGGGAGCAAAAACGTGACAAGTTAATTTACCTTGTCCGTGTTATAAGGTGTTATTTAAATTCTTCTTACAGATCAAGCAGTTGTCCCGGTGAACACTCAAAATTGATCCACAGTCTGGACATGTCCTGCGTTTTGATTCGAAAACAAGGAAGTTGTCAATTCCCTTTTCCTTTATCATTGTCAGGTTTTCAATAAAACTTGTTTTGTATTTTGTCCGGTACCGTTTATCAAGCTGGTTTAATCTTTTGCATGGGTATTTTTCACAGTCATAGCAGAATTTTGAAATTGTATTGTCAAGGTATACGCACTTTGGAATTATGCAACGCTGAATGGAAATAGCTTTGTCTGCAGAGTAAATACGACAACCAGGGCACCTGTTTTTTTCTCTTAAATAGGCAATGCATGTCCCGCAATTCATACCACATGGGGCGATCAAGGACCTGTCAAATGTTACCTGAGTTTTCATTTTATGAGAAGTTGTCTTACGAAATTTTAATCGGGTCGGAACTTTAATTGCTTTCAAACTTGTTTTTATAAGGTTTTCTGTTCAATCAACCTTGTATATTTTTTTCATGTCTGAAACTGACGTTGAAATTATTTTTTTTAATATATCAAGGTTGATGTCCTCAATTTTGTTGACATAAATACATGAGCCTGAGCTGATTTTGTATTTGCCAAGTTTGCTCAGTAAGTCTTTGTAATTGTTAACTCCTGACATAATGTATACTGCTATATATTGTTTACGGGGTGAAAATCCAGTTAATGGCCAATCCCCTTCTTGTTTACTACGATCCGATTTGTAATGATAAGAACCATATCCTATCATATTGTTGTTCCATAAGCAACCTTTTTCTTGTAATACGCTATCAAATAGCTTTTTCAATTCTATACTATCAACTCGTTTTCTTTCTGGTTCTATACCCATCAGAAATTTATCAATATCAAAATCACTAGGTTTGGTTTTAATTGCACTCATAATATTCCCTAGCTGGTATTTACGTTACTAAAATAAGAATTTTCAATACAGTTTTGTTCACAATTAAGTGTCTGTGTGCAACGGCCATTACTCATTTGTCTTGGGTGTAAGAACAAAAGTTGAGGAGTGTTGCGACGAAATCCCGCTTTGCGGGGCAAAACCGTGACAAACAACTTACCTTTATTGAACTTGTCAGTGGCTGTAGGTTAATTGGTTTCATTAATACCTTCAAAATGCAAAATGTGCATTATTCTATGAATTATTGGAGAGAAGAATACAGCTGTAATACTTAAGAATGCTATTCCACTATATAAAGCGTATAGTGAAGAAAAAATCTTCGCACTAGTAGTTGTCATTTCATTGACAGGTCCCATTCCCGTCAAAATCATACTGGACATATGAAAACTGTCAAGTAAGTTGAGTTTTCCAAAAAAATGATACCCCAAAATCCCTATTAAAAGTGAAAAGGCGATTAATATTAAACAAAAAAACAGATACTTACTAAGCCTGAATAGAAATTTTGGCAATGTCAAAACTTCCTGTCTGTGATGTTCAAATTTGAATTTATTCATAAAACTCTAAATGAAATTAAGTATTAAAAATTTGGCAATTACAACATGTTGTTCCGAAAAATGAATTCAAATTAGTCAAAATTACTATAGCGATCACTATTACCACTAACAACCCGTCAATAAAGTAAGTAAACGTTACCGAGCGAATGGAGACCGGGGTGTAGGATATCACGGCAGAGAAGACTCGATTTCTGAGGTCGTAGTGAGCGAAGCATGGCATATTTTTCTACTGTCCGGGTACGAAACCAATTGACCTATACGAGTATTGCGGTACAAAGTTTCTGGCGAGTTGGTAATAAGTCTTGGAATACTGAATTTGATAGAGACCACTCGTGCGGTCACGGTTCAAGCTATTACAAATCTGTCATGAGAAAAGGAGCCCTGCCTGCCCGCGGCAGTCAGGAAATTGCAAAAACCATGACAGCCTGCCCCGCAAAGCGGGGAGCTTATTAATTATAGCACCATCCGTGTTATCGGTTGGATTCTGGAGTTTCTTAATATTCTCATGACTTTTCTTAATTTGTTTTTCAGCGGTTACGGGATTTCAATGCAAACTTGTTGTTTTTTTGAAGAAAAGCTCATATGCAATAAAATCCTGAAATCACACAAGCACCCCCAAATGGTTGCAAATATCTTTAATATAATTGTCCGATCTCATCAGGATCATCAGGCTCAATGTCATTTATCTGTCCCTTGTTTGTCGAGTTCGAACTGTTGATTTGCCGATACAAAATAGATACTCATCGCTACGCAGGAAGATGTGTCCTCTTGATATTGCTGGTGATGCGATCAACCGTTCCCCGAGATTGTTGCGAGCCAGAATGTGAGGCTCCCTTCCCGCGCGGACCACGATTGTTTCACCAGTCTCACTGACAAAGTAGACTTTCCCGTCTGCTCCAACCGGAGAGGCAAAAAAGACACCTTGCAGCCGTTGGCGCCACACCTGTTCACCTGTACCGGCTTCAGCACAGGTCAGTATTCCGGCATCACTGGTCATGTAAAGCAGACCGTCGTAATAAAGGATGGATGGTACGTATGATGCACCGGTTGGCGTCCGCCACAAAGTGTGACTTTCCGTAACTTCACCGCGCCCCCCTGGCCGGATGGCCAAAAAGTCGCTGTTGCGATATCCCCGACTCATGTAAATCACACTATCGTGGAATACGGGTGAAGGAATTGGCGATTGGCGCGGGCTGCCAACATACCATAACAACTCGCCGTTCACGGGGTTGTAGGCGTCAATGCGTTCGCTGGAGTTGACAATAAGTTCGTCGCTTGCCGGACAGGACACAACCAGTGGAGTGCTGAATGAAACCCGGTCTTTACCACGGTCCTGCTTCCATTGCTCTTTACCGGTCTTCTTGTCGAGCGCGAGAAGATATGAAGCCAGACTATGATCACACAGGAGAATAATCAGGTCGTTGTAAAGGACGGGCGAGCTGGCGTGGCCCCACTGAATCTGAAAAAGAGAATACTCCTGACCTAAATGGCGCGACCATACCAGGTTGCCTTTCATATCGAGGCAGACGATGAGCCCATTTCCGAACCAGGCATAGAGGTGTTCACCATCGGTGACCGGTGTTGGCGTGGCCAGGTTGTGTTTTTCGTGTAGTTCAGGAAAAGTGCCGGTCGCCATAACGCGATATTCCCAAAGCTT
>JADDYF010000302.1 GCA_015712185.1 Bacteroidales bacterium | reverse complement strand
GGTTGTCGGGTATTATTCCCTGCGGTCTGCAATGAATGATTTTGGCAGATTCCCGTTTAAAAGACTGACTCATGTTAATTTATTTTTCCTGAATCCCGACACACTCGGAAATTTTACCCAGGATCTTTCACCCCTGCAAAATTTTATTTCCAAAGCCCACAGGAAAAATGTAAAAGTGTTGTTCTCGATCGCCGGGGGCGGTGAACATCCATATTACCATAAGCTTTTACAGGATAGTAACAGGTCTGGTTTTATTCAGAATCTGATCTCGCAGGTTATCAGGTATGATTTTGATGGAATTGACGTTGATCTTGAAGGCAGCGACATAGATGAAAATTATGAAGTATTTGTTTCGGAATTATCGCGTGAATTAAAAATTCGCCATAAACTGATAACCGCTGCCATTGCGGTTTACTACAAAGAAGATCTTTCTGACACTGCCCTGGCTCAGTATGATTTTGTCAATATTATGTGTTATGACCGTACCGGGCCATGGCGGCCGGAAGTTCATGGTCAGCATTCCTCGTTTAAAGATGCTGAGGATGACCTGACATATTTTGGAATTGAAAGAAACATCCCGCCTGAAAAAATGGTCCTGGGGGTACCTTTTTACGGATATGGATTTGGTCCGGGAATATCATCTCCTGTTAAAACAATGAGTTATAATAAGATAGTTTCTGAATTCCCGGGTTCAGAAACTGCCGATCAATGGGTAATAGATGACGGTAAAATTATGTATTACAATGGTATACCTACAATAAGGCAGAAGACAGTACTTGCGAAAGAAAAAGCCTCCGGGATCATGATGTGGCAATTAGGAGGAGATACCCGCGGTTCAAAATCATTGCTTAGAGTTATTTATAAAACTGCCCATGTGAAGTAGCGATGCTTTCAATCCTGATTATTCCTTATATATGTCAGGTTGAAATAGATCTTTATTTATCCGAACTTTGTTTAAAGAATCGGGTTATTCATATGTTAGATTTAGAGTTTACAGTAAAATAATAGTAGTAAGTCATGTAGCTGAAAAAGTCATGAAACCCGTTGGCATAATTATAATTCTGTTTCTGGCTGCCGGATTTGTCAACCCATCTAACGGACAAAAGACGGCAGACAGGAAAATAATTACAGGTTATGTAACCAATATAAATCATTCCCCTGTTGTTGGCGCCTTTATTATGATAAATAAAAAGAATTCCGGTGTTATAACTGACGAAAGGGGATTTTATAAAGTGAGGGTAAAACCCGGTGCAATATCTATTGGAGTTTATTCTTTTACATATGGTATAATTGAAGAAAATATCGATCAAAGAACAAGAATAAATTTTACGTTTTCAAGTTCAGTTCCGGTCAGGGATATATCTCAGAATTATGACAAAGATCCTGATCTGGATGAGGAAATTAACGTTGGTTATGGCACCAGAACGAGAAGAAATCTTACGACATCAGTAAGTAAAATAGATGGCAGGGACCCCAGATTTGATACATACAATTCAGTATATGATATGTTGCAAGGGTCGGTTCCCGGAGTCATGGTAAGGAGAGATCAGGTGCTGATCAGGGGATTTTCATCATACGTGGGAAGCAATGAACCACTGTATGTGGTTGACGGTACTCCTGTCAGCTCCATAAAAGATATTTCGCCCCAGATGGTGAAATCGATATCGGTACTTAAAGGTCCGGCCGCAGCGATATATGGTTCGAGAGGCGCAAACGGAGTAATTCTTATCGATCTGCTCGATGCATCAGGGGTAAAAAAAGATACATCAGCTGTAGTCATAAAGGTCCCTTTTGCCACAACACAACCCGCCACCAATATTCAGGGAAAAACTGCCACATTGAACGGTTTTGTTAATCCCAATGATGTTTCCACTTTTGTTACATTTGAATACGGTTCAAATTCCGGCTATGGAAGTAAAATAGCGGCTCAGCAGAGTCCTGTTTCAGGAAATTCTTCATACAGTATCAGCGCGGTTGTCACGAACCTTCAGGCAGGCACCACATATCATTACAGAGTGGTCGCAACCAACCCTTTCGGATCAACAGTGGGTGTCGATATTCCATTTACCACATTAGGCGGGAATCCTGTAGTTAAATCCGATGCAGCAACAGAAGTTACACCGGGAACCGCACAACTGAATGGTATTGTTGATGCACGTCATTTGTCAACTACAGTTACTTTCGAATATGGTACAGATACAGATTACGGCATGAGGGTGCCAGCAGCACAAAGTCCCTTAACCGGAAATGCTCCTGGCAGGGTAAATGCAAATGTAACAGGCTTGAATGCTGGTACAACCTACCATTACAGGGTAGTTGCAGCTAACGAAAAAGGAACAGCCTATGGCGCTGATGCATTGTTTAAAGCTGAATATAATTTGGGTGAGTATATACATGGTGGTTATATATTTTATATCGATGAAACAGGAGAACATGGCCTGGTATGCGCTCCTGCGGATCAAAGTCAGGTTGCATTATGGGGCAATTGCACTCCCCCTGGAGCGGCTGGCAAGGCAATCGGAACAGGAAGTAAGAATACTTCAGATATAGTAAATGGTTGTTCTGAAAGAATCAGCGCTGCAAGGTTGTGTTATGAGCTGGAAATGAATGGATTTGATGACTGGTTCCTGCCATCAATAAATGAACTGATGATGATGTATACTAACCTGCATGAAAAAGGTTTGGGTGGTTTTAAGGAATCTCATTACTGGAGTTCCACTCAGGATAAGTACGGCGCATGGGTGGTGAGTTTTTATTATGGCAGGAAAAGCAACCACAGCAGGGATGAGAATGAGATATTAACCCGTGCGGTCAGGGCTTTTTAGTCTGACCAGTCTTATTGTAACGGAAAATTATCCTTTTTCAGTAATACGTACTCTTTCAACTCCGACCATACTCATTATATTTCCGGTCGTATGATATTAATGATCTTTCTTTTAAAATAATTCAGAGTTTTAAGATTGTCAATACAGTCGAAATGAAAAGAGCCCTCAGATTTATTACATTAAGCCTGGTACCAGGAATTCTGATAGTACTAAGTTCCTGCGGTGAGGAGTTTCTCATCAGGGAACCGCAGGGAGTCGGCGCCGGCTCCATGATGATGACTTCGCAGGGAGTGGAAGCAGTTCTTACCGGCACCTATGCAGCGTTAAGGGGTACAAGTATGTTCGGAGGATCGCTGTGTACCGATTGGGTATATGGCAGTATGGCCTCAGACGATTGTTATAAGGGAACCTCCGCAGGGGATGAATCTTACTTCCAACAGATTGAAAGGTATGAAAGCCGGCCGGACTTTTCATACTTTCAGGACAGGTGGAGGGATTGCTACAATGGAGTTTCAAGGGCTAATTCTGTACTTGAGTTACTTGCCGGAGCCCAGCAGGGGAAGACCCCGCTTCCGGAATCAAGAGCAATACAGGTTGAGGCAGAAGCCAGGTTTCTAAGAGCATGGTTTCATTTTCAGGCAAACAAGGTGTTTGAACATATCCCTTATATTAAAACTTCAAAAGAGCTTGCTCCTGTAAAACCGGAATTGGTCCCAAACCCGGATCCGGCATGGGATGAAATCGAAGAAGATCTTCAGTTTGCCGTTGATCATCTCCCGGCAAATTTTCCCGACGAACCGGGGCGTGCCGATAAATATGCTGCAGTAGCTGTCATGGCCCAGGCTCATATGTACCAGAATGAATTTATCCAGGCAAAGACTCTTCTGGATGATATAATCAGCAACGGGGGTTTCAGCCTCGTTTCAAATTTCTATGACAATTATGATATGACCCACGAGAACAACAGGGAATCAATATTCGAGATACAGGCGATAACAACATCAACCTCTCATAGTGCAGTTTTCCCGGCAGGGGCTGCATACCACCAGAAAGGCCCTTCAAGCTGCGGGGGATGGGGTTTCTTTCAGCCCTCCCAATGCCTTTTTGAAGCATTTCAGGTCACAACTGACGGATTACCTGTATTGGAGATTGAAGACCGCGATCCGCTGGACAATGATATGGGCCTCGGGAGTAAAGCAACATTTATACCTACCGACCATCTTCTTGATCCCCGCGTTGACTGGACTATCGCCCGCCGGGGTGTCGACTTCCTGGACTGGGGCATTCATCCGGGAGCGGACTGGATCCGGGAACAGAACAACGGCGGTCCCTACATGACAAAGAAATATATGCACTTTAAGTCGGAACAGAGCCTGAACCTTAATGGTATCGGATTCTATAATGGTAAAAATTACAGGATGTACCGGCTGGCAAATATACTGCTCTGGAGGGCTGAAGTTGCTGTCGAGGAAAATGACCTTGAACTTGCCAGAACACTTGTAAACC
>JADDYF010000288.1 GCA_015712185.1 Bacteroidales bacterium | reverse complement strand
CTCTATCCAGAGTAGTTACAGATATATAACACAAAATTCCACAAATGGTCAATGTATAATTTACTTTTAAAAGATTATAGCGGATTCGCTGAACCCGCTCATCGTCGTGAATTTCTTTACTGAACATTATCATGTATAGTCCAAATACAATAATAAAATGGTTGATAATGAAGATCCTGTCATGCCACTCCTCTTCATATTGATAATTGAGCGTGTGTAATGTAACAAGAAGGATAATTGCCACTATAGATATTAAAAGACCATAGATTCTGAATTTGTGATCTGCCAATGAAGTAAATCGTGCCATACTATTATAATTTAAATTACCATACAAATATATATAATACTTTACATATTATATAGTAAAATATAAATTATTTTAATAATAGCTTACAAAAAGATTTTTTTCAGAATCAATTTTATATGGAGTGTGCAAACTCAGGGCTCGTATTTCCTCTGCAAGTTGCATTGATTAATTTGTGAAAAAAGAGTAGAAAACAATGCATCAACCTATCCGTCAACCAAAATAAATAAATTTTTGCAGAGATTTGATCTGCAAGGATTTATGTTTGAAGAGGTAGTCCCGTAAGATCAACATCTTACGGGTTTTGTTTTGAAGCGGGTGACGGAATTGTTGATGGATATTGCAAAATGCATTCAATTAAGAATTTGCGATATGCACTTAACACCACTCAGAATCTCTTTTATGCTTTTTGGCGGTCCCTGCAGCAGGGTGACATCTTATGCCAGATCTGGGATGCGCCTTACCAGCTCTGCCCAGTCGTCGCCGATTGCCTTATGAATAAGCAGCTTTGCCTGATCAAATGCCTGAGGAGGCATTACCATTTGCCATATACTGGTCATGATCTCGCGGTCATTGCCATCCATCAAAGGGTACAGCCATGCGACAAGCTCCGGAAAGCGCTCCTGTGGAATTTGGTTAGCCATGATGCCGACTGCTTTACCCTGATCAGCCATAGATACACGCTCCCTGACTAGACGATATAAATGTGAGTCTTCCTTCGCGAGATGCAGGTCGAGATGGAACTTGAATGCTGCCGTAGCCCGAGCAGTAGCCAATATGTCATTTGCTGAAACTGCATCATTCAACGCATCGAAGGCTTTGTCAAGGCCACGATGGTCTTTCTCATATGCCTCTGAGACCGAAGGTGCAACAGCTTCAACTGCTGGAAATACAGCTATCTCCTCACCATGAGCATGCCACACAAGTACTTCATTGAAGAACCGGAAGCGCTCGATTGTTGAAGTGAGCTTCTTCTCACTTCTTGCTGATTCGAGTGCGGAAGCATCGATCAGTTTCATGTCGGCCCTGAAAGCATTATGAAAAGCTTTAATTGCATCTAGTGGGTGTGCCATCTTATTATCTCCTTTTACTTTAAATTGAAAAATCAAATATTAATTTGTTGCTCTCTTGTTGTCAGACTTTAATTTGGAAAATAATCCGTGGAATAATTTAGCAATCGGGTTAAAATAAGAACATAAATTTGTCTTATGTAAATGTATTTATAATAACAAAGAGATAGATTAATATAATATTAAGGCTTGATTAAAAACAGATTAGAACCAATTCCATTTTACCTAAATAGCTTAAAAGCAGCATTATACGTATGTCTTTAGTGATTTTGTTGATAGATTTGATGACAGATTTTGTACTATGCACTTTATGAAGCTATTCCACAATACTTTAGTTCGTTAATATTTAATAACTTTAATAGTTTAAATATTAAAGAATTATGGCATCAAAATATCAGGAACAGCAAAGAATTATAGCTATAGTCTTAATCAATAGTCAGAATAAAGTCTTCTATGGTACAGCCAACGAAATAGCACACCTTTATACGTAACATTTATTTGGGAGAGGATTGTTCCTTATGTGCAAAAGTCGGGCATCTTAACAATAGCTATCTATACTGCTAATGGTATCTCAATCAATATATTAAACTATTCCAGGAATCAATATGAAGAATCAGGTTAAAAATGATAATTCCGGGGAAAGAAATAAAGGTGTCACCAGAAGGCATTTTGTCAAATTAGCCGGGATTACAACAATCGGGGTTTCTTCCATAGGATTCCCTAGATTCTATTCCGGAACAGTTACCTTAATTACAGATCCAGCCGATCCTGTGGCAAGGTCTCTCCCCGTTCAGTGGGCAGTGAAGGAGCTTGAGGGCTCACTGCAAGAGCATGGGATAATTGTCAAAAGATATGTAAAACAGGGTAAGGCTAAAACAGGCGATATAAACATTGTCGTTGCAGGCTCTGATTCCCCTTTAGCCCTGAAATTGCTTAATGAGGCAAGAGCAAATATCCCTTCTGTTCCCGAAGCTCTTGGCCTGCTGCCAGTAAAATCGGAGGGCAGGCAATTTTTATTAGCCTGCGGATATGATCAGAGGGGACTGGTTTACGCTTTGCTTGAACTTGCTGACCGTGTGCAAAACTCAATTCAGCCTCTTGACTCACTGAATATCCGGGAACCTGTCATTGAGCGACCGGCCAATGTCATCCGCAGCCTCAACAGGTTATTTGTCAGCGATGTGGAAGATAAGCCATGGTACAATGACCGTGAGATGTGGCCAAAATATCTCACACTACTGACTACCCATCGTTTTAACCGTTTCAATCTAAGCCTTGGTATAGGTTATGATTTCCTCCAGAATGTGACTGACGGTTATTTCCTTTTTGCATATCCTTTTTTTCTGTCTGTGCCCGGGTATAATGTAAGGGTACCACAGCTGCCTGATTCCGAGCGTGACCGAAATCTCGAAATGCTCAAATTTATAAGTGAGGAGACTCAGGCAAGAGGTATCCAGTTCCAGCTGGGGATCTGGATGCATGGGTACCAATGGCTTAACAGTCCGAAACCAAATTACACTGTTGAGGGTCTTACACCGGAAACCCACGCTCCATACTGCCGCGATGCATTAAGGGAATTGCTGAAAGCCTGCCCCGCCATAAGCGGCATTACGTTTCGCATCCACGGGGAGAGCGGTGTAAATGAAGGAAGTTACAGCTTCTGGAAAACTATATTTGATGGTGTGGCTACCTGCGGCCGGAAGGTAGAGATAGATATGCATGCCAAGGGGATAGATTTCACTATGATTGAAATAGCATTGGCCACCGGTATGCCTGTAAATGTATCACCCAAATACTGGGGAGAGTTCCTGGGTATGCCCTATCATCAGGCTGACATCCGGGAGCTCGAAATACCCAAACCGGGGAAACAGGTTTCCGGTTTAATGAACCTTAGCTCTGGATCACGCAGCTTTACGCGATACGGTTATGGTGACCTCTTGCATGAAGACAGGCGCTTTGGAGTGTTACACCGTATCTGGCCGGGCACTCAGCGTCTGCTGGTATGGGGAGACCCGCTGTCAAGTGCTGCACACTCAAAAGCTTTCAGCTTCTGCGGAAGTGCAGGAGTGGAATTGATGGAGCCTCTTTCATTCAAAGGCCGGCGTGGATCAGGCATTGCCGGAGACAGGTGCGGCTATCTTGATACAACCCTGAAGCCGCGATGGGACTGGGAAAAATATAATTACAGTCTCAGGATTTTTGGCAGACTTACCTACAATCCGGAAACTGATCCGGATGTTTGGCGCCGTTACCTGAAAATGCAGTTTGGTACAGGCGCAGAAGCTGTCGAAAAAGCACTGGCAAATTCAACCCGAATACTTCCAGTAGTGCTGACTTCACATGCCGCTTCGGCAGGAAACAATACCTACTGGCCCGAAATGTACTTAAACCAGTCTATCCCTGACCCGGAGAAAAGAAATCCGTATAGTGACAGCCCTTCACCCAGAGTATTCGGAAATGTAAGCCCACTTGATCCCCAACTGTTCCTGCGGATCAATGATTTTGCAGCGGAATTGTTTAAAGGACAGAGGAGCGGTAAATATACACCAGTAGAGGTTGCACAATGGATAGAAGATTATGCCGACACTGCAGCCAGGTATCTTATGCAGGCGGATGCACTGGCCGAAGGAAAGAAAAGGCCGGAATACAGGAGAATTTCTTTTGATGTGGCAATGGTTATTGGTCTGGGCCGTTTCTTTGCTGCAAAATTCCGATCAGGAGTGTTATATGGGATATTTCAACAGAGTAAAAACAGGAATGCACTTGAGGAATCCCTGAAATATTATAGAAAAGCCCGGGACTTCTGGGCAGAAATCGCATACAAGGCGCGTGATATCTATATGCCGGATATTACTATAGGAGAAAATGAAGTAATACGTGGTCACTGGCTCAGGAGATTGCCTGCAATAGATGAGGACATCACATATATGGCCGGGTTATTGGAAAAGACACAACCCGGTACTGCAATACAGCAGACTGATATCAGTCCGGCAATTCAGGAAGCCACCGGACGACCTATCCGTATTTCCGGAGTTTGCCGGCATACACCTCCAACAGGACTCAGAACCGGAGAATCCCTGAATATTGAACTTACAGTTGATAAAGAACCTTTATGGGTCCGGTTGTATTATCGTCACGTGAATCATGCTGAAAGGTACGAAACAGCGGAGATGCAATTGCAGGGGAACGGTTACATGGCATCTATACCACCAGCTTATACCGATTCTCCATACCCTCTTCAGTATTATTTTGAAATAAAGGAGGAATCGGACAAAGCATGGCTGTATCCGGGTTTTAATGCAGATTTAATGAATCAACCCTATTTCGTGATTAGTCATATTGTTTAGCAACTAAACAATAATTATCTCACTATGGCATTTGATAATCAATTTTGGCCGACTGCTATGGTCAGGATGGCTGTCTTTTGTGCAGACATTTTTAATATTTGGGAGGTACCATGTCGAACTGGTCTAATTTCCGGACACGTCTGCGAAATTGTTCTTCAGTGCTAAAACTGGCATTCAAATAATTTGTTAAGATCTCCTCCGCTAGACTTGGTCCGATAATCTGGGCACCAATGCAAAGAACATTAACATTGTCGTGTTCAACGCACTGATGAGCGGAATAAGTATCATGACATAGAGCTGCCCTGATTCCCTGAATCTTATTGCAGGCAATAGCTGCTCCAACACCAGTGCCACAAACCATTATACCTCGTTCAGCACGACCGCTTTTAATCTCATCAGCTAAAAGAAGGGCGATGTCAGGGAAGTCAACAGGATCAGGAGTGAATGATCCAACATCTTTCACACTGTAGTTCCATGATTGCAATAACTTGAGCAATGGACCTTTCATAGGGAATCCTGCATGATCGCTCCCGATAACAAGCTTAACAGGAACGTTCGATACGCTTACTTTAGTAATTGCCGGATTGACATTGCTGTACATATCAGAAGCTGTTTGTTTCTTTAAATGATTAAGATTATTTGTTGATTTTTCACCAAATCCTAAAGAAGGTACAGCCAGCATAGAAACTGATAATATGCCTGTCTTTTTAATGAATTCTCTTTTTTTCATCATGTAATAATTTGATTTTAATGGTATGCCTGAACCCGCATGTAACAGATTATTATAATATTGTGTTTGTATTTGCAAATACATGCGGGTTTCATAATCCTCTTATTAATTTTTAAATAGCTCCAATTTCATGCATAAGGTTTAAATACTTTTTCTTTTTAACGACCTCTGCCGGCAGTTCAATTCCATACTGTTTTTCAGCAACTTTCAATTCATCCATCATTCTTCTGAGCTTATTTTGAAATGCACGATATAATCCCTGTGCAGTAGCTTTATTGGTTATGTGAGAATTTGAGTAAGGTGTGTTCTTCATACCCTCCTCAAGTTGATCTACCCATTCTTCTGGTATAGTTGTGGTGCCTGTGAGTGCACCTGCCAACCCTCCTGCACTGGCTGCGGTACAATCAGTATCACGACCACGGTTGTTTGCTACCATAACTGCCTGCGCAACATTGCCGTTTGTAATTTTGAAAATAGCAAATGAACAGGTTACATTTTCATAAATGGAAGAACCAATATATTTTGTCATTCTTTTATTAGCATAATACGGACTTGCTGAGTCAGCATACATTTCATTCAATTCCTCTCTGAATCTTCTATCCATTGGATCGGTGTACTTGTCAGCGATAGCCAGCCCATGTTCTATTTCAACCTTCATTTCTGGTGTCGCGTATTTTAAAGCGCCCTCAATCACTGAATTTACTGTTGCCCCGGGTAACATAGCCAAACTAAGAGCAGCATTATATACTCCGCCCCAGGCAAAAGCATCATCATTTTTATTTTC
>JADDYF010000214.1 GCA_015712185.1 Bacteroidales bacterium | reverse complement strand
ATCAGCAAGGATATTTACGGTCACTTCTCAGAGCATCTTGGCAGGTGTATCTATGAGGGAATATGGGTCGGAACGGAATCAAAAATACCCAATACCTACGGGATAAGGAACGATGTTCTTTTCGCGTTACGCGAAATAAAAGTCCCGAACCTCCGCTGGCCCGGTGGATGTTTTGCCGATACCTACCATTGGAAAGACGGTATTGGTCCAAAGGAGAAAAGAGCTTCGATCATAAACACACACTGGGGTGGAGTTACTGAGGATAATTCTTTTGGTACTCACGAATTTATGAAGCTTACAGAACTGCTTGGATGTGATGCTTATATAAATGGCAATGTGGGTTCCGGAACTGTACGGGAAATGGCTGAATGGGTTGAATATCTGACCTCTGATGCCGAAAGCCCGATGACACGGCTCCGCAGGGAAAACGGCCGTGAAGAACCATGGAAAATAAAGTATTTTGCAATCGGAAACGAGAACTGGGGATGCGGCGGAAATATGACAGCTGATTTTTATACAAGTGTAATGCGGCAATATTCCACTTATCTCAACGATTACAGCGGGAACAGACTTTACCGTGTCGCCTGCGGACCCTATGACTATAATTTTGCATGGACTGAAACTCTGATGAAGGATCCCGACAGCCGTTCAAGGTTCCAGGGATTGTCAATACATTATTATTCACTTGTCGATGGCTGGAACAACAAGGGCTCAGCAACCGTGTTTGGTGAGAATGAATGGTTCCGGACTATGAGCGCAAATCTTCAGATGGACCAGATCATTAAAGGGCACAAGGCAATTATGGACCGCTACGATCCGCAGAAGACCAAAGGACTGGTGGTCGATGAGTGGGGTAACTGGTTCAATGTTGAATCCGGAACAAATCCCGGTTTCCTTTACCAGCAGAATACCCTCCGCGATGCACTTACTGCAGCTGTACACCTTAATATTTTCAACCAGCATGCCGACCGGGTTCATGTGGCTAACCTGGCTCAGATGGTAAATGTGCTTCAGTCGGTGATACTTACAAAGGATGAAAAGATGATCCTTACTCCAACGTATCATGTATTCAGGATGTTCAGGGTTCACCAGGAAGCACAGCTCCTTAAAACGGATCTGAAATGTGAAGATTATGTCTTTGGCGAACAGAGGATACCGGCTATATCTGCATCTGCTTCAGTTGACAAGGATAACAGGGTACATATTTCCATTGCAAACATGAATCCGAATAAAGAGATCACCCTGACCTGTCCTGTAATTGGTGAGAACTATAAGACTGTTACAGGAGAAATCATTACAGCAATTGATATGGCGGCATTTAACAGCTTTGAAAAGCCTGAAACTGTTAAACCGGCTCCTTTTAAAGAGTTTAAATTAAAGGAGGGTATCCTGTCAGTTGTTATGCCTCCGAAATCGGTAGTGGTTCTTGAACTGATGAAATGACCATTCCTAATCCTGTCCCCGTCTCCCCCGGGAGAGGGGGATTCAGGGGGAGAGGCAGAAACTCCCTGGTTAAACAAAAACACTTATGAAGATATCCAACTATCTCTTTTTACTTGCAACCGGTATCATATTAATAACCAGCTGCAAACGGAAGAAGGATGCCGATTATCCCATTCAGCCTGTCCTGTTTACATCAGTTAATCTTACAGATAATTTCTGGGCGCCGCGCATTAAGAAGAATGCTGATGTCACAATACCGATTGCATTCTCATATTGCGAATCAACAGGCAGGGTGAAGAACTTTGAGATTGCCGGAGGACTTGATACCGGAAGATTTCAGACTATTTACCCTTTTGATGATTCAGATGTTTTCAAGATCATGGAGGGAGCCAGTTATTCCCTGCAGACATACCCCGATCCTGAAATGGATGCATATCTTGATACCCTGATATGGAAAATCGGCCTTGCCCAGGAAGATGACGGCTATCTCTATACCAACAGAACCATTGCAGAAATGCATGGTGGTGCAGGACTGCATGAATGGGCAAGCAGAAACAGATGGGAGCTCGATTCCATTCTGAGCCACGAACTCTATAACCTTGGTCATCTTTACGAGGCAGCTGTCGCTCACTTCCAGGCGACAGGTAAGAGGACGCTCCTCGACATCGCCCTGAAGTCGGCTGAACTGGTAAACAGCGATTTCGGATGGGACAGGGTGAAGGTATATCCCGGTCACCAGGTAATTGAAATGGGCCTGGTCAAACTCTACCGTGCTACCGGCGACAGGAAATACCTCGATCTTGCCAGGTTCTTCCTGGATGTACGCGGCCCGAAAGGTGAACAGTATAACCAGGCTCATAAAAAGGTTGTTGATCAAACCGAAGCAGTAGGACATTCAGTAAGGGCAACCTATATGTATTCGGGAATGGCTGACATTGCGGCTATCGAAAAGGATGAAGCTTATCTTAATGCTATTACCCGCATATGGGAGGATATCGTTTATGGCAAAATGTATGTTACCGGAGGAATCGGAGCTACAGGTGGAAATGAGGGTTTTGCCGATCCTTTTATCCTGCCTAATATGAGCGCATACTGTGAGACGTGTGCATCCATAGGTAACATCTTTACCAACCACAGGCTTTTCCTGCTCCGCGGTGAGACAAAATATATTGACATTCTTGAAAAAACACTTTATAACTCAATGCTGTCGGGTGTTTCATTATCTGCCGACAGGTTTTTCTATCCGAATCCTCTTGAATCAAACGGACAGCACGAACGGAGTGCATGGTTCGGCTGTGCATGCTGTCCTTCGAATGTGGCCAGATTTGTTCCGGCGATCCCCGGGTATATCTATGCAACAACAGATGATGATCTTTATATCAACCTCTATATTTCAAATAATGCTGATATTAAGCTTAAAGGCAGGAATGTAAAAATATCACAGAATGCAAATTTCCCATGGGACGGATCCGTTGAGATCGCTGTTGAACCTGAAACCACCAGTAAATTCTCTGTAAAAATACGCATTCCCGGCTGGGCAATCAATGAGGCAATTCCCGGCGGGCTGTATAAGTTCAGCGATAATGATGAAAGCGGGTATAAAATTAAAGTGAATGGAACAACCGATGACTGGGAATTCGAAAATGGCTATGTTGAAATTGAAAGAAAGTGGGAAAAAGGAGATGAGATTGATATTGAGTTCCCGATACCGGTCCGCACTGTCGTGGCGGATGAGAGGATAAAGGATGACATGGGTAAGGTAGCAGTGCAGCGGGGGCCTGTGATTTACTGTGCAGAATGGCCCGACAATAATACAGGGAACGTACTTAACCTTGTGATAAACAAGGAATCTCCTTACACCACAGAATTTATTCCGGACCTTCTTAATGGTACACAGATTATTAAAGCAAGAGGTTCTCAGACTGAAAAGAGACTTGGCGGGGACATTGAGAAGCTTCCCGAGGAGACAATTACCCTTATTCCCTATGCATTATGGAACAACCGCGGTCCGGGACAGATGATGGTATGGCTTCCGGTTACAGCCGAAAGCGCCCGTCCGCTTCCGGCGCCGACAATTGCCTGGCGCAGCAAGGTAAGAGCAAGTAAAATTACGCGGGCGCTTTCCGCAATGAACGACCAGATTGAGCCACAGAACTCTAATGATCATTCAGTAACTTATTATCACTGGTGGCCGGATAAGGATCAGTGGGTATGGGTTGAATACGATTTTGAGAAATCAGAGACTGTCTCAAAAACAAGAATATACTGGTTCGATGACCGTCCCGATGGCGGTTGCAGGATCCCTGATGAATGGGAGATGCTGTACCTCTCGGGGAATGTCTGGAAATATGTAAACAACAGGACAAAATATACAATCACCCGTGACGGCTGGGACTCACTCGAGTTTGCACCTGTAAAAGCATCAGCAGTCAAGCTGAGGATTAAGCTGAACGGGGAGTTTTCGACAGGTATCTACGAATGGATTGTGGAATAAATGTATAAGTACCTGGAATTTCTGATATTTCCATTTATTATAGCTTGCTCATGCTTAGGCTGTAAAACAGGCGTTATCACTTCTGAAATTTATATTAACGCTCAGGAGGGCAATGATAATAACTCTGGCACAAAAAAGAATCCGATAAGGACAATTTCCGAAGCCAACAGGCGGATTGAGAAGCAACCTGTAAACCTATATTTTGCAGGAGGACAGACATTTGACAGTACGCTTGTTCTGAAGAATATTCAGAATTCAGATACCATACCCATCGTAATAAGCTCATATGGAGAAGGTATGGCGGTTATTGACGGAGGCAACTCAGAGTCCGTCAGGGTTGAAAACAGCAGTTTATTAAGAATTGAGAACCTGAGTCTGAAGGGCAATGGCCGTAAGGGTGGCAATACAACAAACGGGCTTCATCTTCAGAACAGCAGCAGCTGTGTTATCTGGAATATTTACTCTGAAGGATTCCAGAAGTCGGGAGTGAACCTTTACGATTGCAGAAATGTGGAGGTCAGACGGGTAATCGCTTATGGGAACGGCTTCTGTGGAATTAATGTGATGGGATCAGATAAGCTCCTGTCAAAGAATATCCTTATTCAGGACTGTAAAGCAGAGAATAATCCCGGCGATCCGACAAGACTCGATAATCATAGTGGTAATGGTATACTGGTAGGAATGTCGGACAGTGTGATAATAGACCATTGTGTTGCGACCAATAACGGATGGGACATGCCCCGGCAGGGGAATGGTCCGGTAGGTATATGGGCATGGATGAGCGATCATGTTACTATCCAGTATTGTATCAGCTATAGGAACAAAACCTCAGAAGGCGGAAAAGACGGCGGCGGCTTTGACCTTGACGGAGGAGTAACAAATTCAGTTATTCAGTATTGCCTTTCATATGATAACCAGGGTGCCGGATATGGTTTGTTTCAGTATCCCGGAGCATCGGACTGGTCTAACAATGTGATCCG
>JADDYF010000271.1 GCA_015712185.1 Bacteroidales bacterium | reverse complement strand
GTGCTGAAGCAGCATAAAGCATCGGCTGCACTACAAATGCCGGGATTACAGCCATTCAGCAATGCGGGAAAAACATTCCGTAATTACCTGCGCCATATCCTTTTTGCTTTGCGGGCTCTTGCAGTTACGCTGCTTGTTATTGTCCTTGCACGGCCCCAAAAAACTGGTATTTTCCAGGATGTCACAACAGAAGGGATTGATATAATCCTTACGCTCGATATATCGGGAAGCATGCTTGCACGCGACTTCAGACCCGACAGGCTTGAAGCCTCCAAAAATGTTGCAACGGAGTTTATCTCAGGCCGACCATACGACAGGATGGGACTTGTGGTTTTCAGCGGCGAAAGCTTCACACAATGCCCTCTTACAACCGATCACGCTGTTCTTATCAACCTGATGAGGGAGATAAAGAGCGGAATGATTGAAGACGGGACTGCCATCGGAATGGGTCTGGCAACAGCAGTCAGCAGGATAAAAGACTCTGAAGCCAAGAGCAAAGTAATAATCCTGCTTACCGATGGAGTAAACAACAGGGGGGAGATAGCTCCATCAACTGCTGCCGATATAGCAAAAACGTTTGGGATACGGGTTTACACAATCGGAGTCGGCACACAGGGCATGGCTCCTTATCCGGTTCAGACACCGGTGGGAATCCAGTACCAGGATATGCCTGTAGAAATCGATGAAGCAATCCTCAGGGAGATAGCCTCAAAAACAGGAGGCAGGTACTTCAGGGCTACAGATAATAATAAACTTATCCAGGTTTACGGTGAGATCGATAAGCTTGAGAAATCAAAGATCGATGTAAAGCAGCTGACCCGAAAAGAAGAAAAATATATGCTTCCTGCAATAATTGCTTTCAGCCTTCTGGCTTTTGAAGTTCTTGTAAGGTTAACAATATTCAGAAGCCTCACATAATACAATAAGACCATGCAGCTGTTCCGATTTGCAAATCCCGATTATCTTTACCTGTTGCTGCTGCTTCCGGTATTGCTGATCCTGTGGATTCTTAATGAGATCAGAAAACGGAATGCGCTGTCTCGTCTCGGTGAAAAAAACCTTGTCAGCAGACTAATACCTGAACAGTCGGGAATGAGGCCTTTGGTTAAATTTATCCTCGTGCTCATTGCTTCAACGTCATGTATCATTATTCTTGCCAGACCTCAGTTCGGCACACGTCTCGAAGAGGTCAGGAAGCAGGGAGTAGAGGTAATAATTGCCCTCGACGTAAGCAACTCCATGCTGGCGGAAGATATTCAGCCGGACAGGCTTACAAGAGCGAAACAAGCCCTTACCAGGCTTATTGATAATCTGGAAAATGATCGTATAGGTTTGATAGTTTTTGCCGGTGATGCGTACACCCAGATCCCGATCACGACCGACTATGTATCTGCAAAAATGTTTCTTTCGACGATAGGACCCGAGATGGTGCCAAAACAGGGTACCGCCATCGGCGCGGCTATTGATCTCGGAATACGATCATTCACACCGGGTGAGGGAAAGAGCAAAGCAATGATAATCCTGACTGATGGTGAGAACCATGAAGATGATCCGGTGGCGAAAGCCGCTGAGGCAGCTGAGCATGGAATAGTGATACATACCATAGGCATTGGATCAACTGAAGGGGTCCCTGTCCCTGTAATGGTATCAGGAAGGAAAGAATTCCTTAAAGACAGGGACGGGAATACGGTGATTACAAAGCTTGATGAAGAAATACTTAAAAAAACCGCTATAAGCGCAAACGGTATATATATAAGGGCCAGCAATACCAACATAGGTCTCGATGAGATCTTCAGCGAGATAAAGAAAATGAAGAAGGAAGAACTTGAAAGCATGATGTATACAGAGTATAATGATCAGTTCCAGATTTTTGCGGCATTCGCGCTTTTCTTCCTCGTTGCGGATTTTATGATCATGGCAAGGAAGAACAGGAAGCTGGCAAGAATCAAGTTGTTCAAATATCGGATTTAGTAAATGATCAGACTGACATGAAGATTATCAATACATTAACGCAACCGGAACTCAGAATACTGATGATTGTTACATTGCTTATCATCCCGGGATTAATCAGCGCCCAGGGTGATAAGAAGCTGATAAGACAGGGTAACAGGGAGTATGAAAAAGACAGATATTCCGAAGCTGAAATTTCATACCGTAAAGCTATTGACAGGAACAATCTCTCCTCCGATGCAGTTTTTAATGTCGGTGATGCTCTGTATAAGCAGAAAAAATTTGAAGATGCAGGAAAACAGTTTGTTGAAAATCACTCACTTGTTGAAGACAGGATTAAGAAATCAGCAAGCTTGTATAACCTTGGTAACTCCCTGCTGATGTCTGACAAGATACAGGAGAGTATCGAAGCATATAAGGCATCACTCAGAAGCAATCCTTCAAATATTGAGGCGAAATACAACCTGGCTTATGCTCAGGATCTCCTGAAACAGCAACAGCAGCAGCAACAACAGCAACAACAGCAACAGCAGAGCGATCAGAATAATAAGAACAAGGATCAGAATCAGAACCAGCAAAACAGGGACCGGGAACAGGATAAGAATCAGCAAAAACAGGGACAGGAGCAGCAGAAGATCTCCAGGGAAGATGCACAACGCCTGCTGAATGCGCTGGCTAATGATGAGAAAGATGTCCAGGAAAAAGTTAAACTTGCCAAGGCAATGAAAGAGAGAGTAAGAACGTTTAAGAACTGGTAATCTGAATTTTGATAATGAAGAGGTTATTGACATTTGCTTTCTATATTCTTTCATCGCTGACCATTTCAGCCCAGGATATTACTGTACGGGCCGATTATCCCTCAGTAGTGATGGTCGGCCAGCAGTTTACTGTGGAGTGGACCGTCAATACGGGAGGTGGCGAATTTGCAGCTCCGTCATTTGAAGGATTCTATAAACTGATGGGTCCGCAGACATCATACAGTTCAAGCACACAAATAATAAACAACCGGATGACTACCGAGACATCCTATAGCTATCTTTATTATCTCCAGGCCATGAAGGAAGGAAAGTATATCATTGGCCCTGCAGTATTTACACTTAAAAACAAGACCTACCTTTCTGATTCTTTATATATTGAAGTGATAAGCAGCACTGCCCGGCAGCAGAATGTCCAGACCGGTGTCGGTACAGAAACTGATGGAGCAGTTGAACCGTCGGGAAGTGATTTTTTTGTGAATGTTTCTTTAAACCGCAGGGAGGTTTATATCGGCGAGCATATTGTTGCGACTGTAAAATTATACACACGTGTGAGTCTTGCAGGGATTAATGAAATAAAGTTCCCCGAGTTTACAGGCTTCCTGAAGACAGACATTGAAACACCTCCTCTCACATCACTGAAGCAGGAGAACGTGAACGGAACTATCTACGGCACAGGAATCATCCAGCAGTTCCTGCTCTATCCCCAGGTTACCGGTGAAATTACTATCGACCCGGTTCAGGTAACTGTTCTGGTCAGGCAAAAATCCGGAGTCAGCGATTCTTTTTTTGGTGATTTTTTTACAACATACCAGACTGTCCCTAAAGCAGCAGTAAGTCGGGCCGTCAGGGTGAATGTTAAGCCTCTGCCGGGAATAAAACCGATTGATTTTTCAGGTGTGGTGGGGAAACTGGACATAAAGGCAAATATTGACAGGGACTCGGTTAATGTAAATGATGCCGTAAATGTAAAAGTGACCATTTCAGGTAACGGCAACCTTAAGCTTGCTGCTGCCCCTGAACTTAAATTGCCGCCTGATGTTGAAGTGTACGATCCAAAAATCTCAGATAATCTCAGGCATGGGATCAACGGTACAACCGGTCAGAGAACATTTGAATTTCTGCTGATCCCGCGCCACTACGGCGATTTTACCATTCCACCGGTATCATATTCATTCTTCAACACTTCAAAAGGACAATATGAAACATTGAAAACCCGTGAATTTAATTTCCATGCCAGAAGGGGTGCAGAACAGAATACTGACCTGACTGTTTATGGTGGTATTTCAAAAGAGGATGTAAAGTATGTCGGCAAAGATATCCGGTTTATAAAAGCACATACCGGAAAGCTTATACGATTATCAAACTTTCTGGTATCGAGCCGTCCTTTTTATACTGCATATGCTTCATCACTGTTTGCCTTCCTCCTGGTGCTATTCATCAGGCGCGAACACATCCGGCGGAATGCTGACCTTGCTGTTGTGAAAAACAGGAAGGCAGGCAGGGTTGCTGTAAAAAGACTTCGTGAAGCTTCTAAATGCCTTAAGCACGGACAAATGGACAGGTTCCATGAAGAGATCCTGAAGGCGATATGGGGATATCTGAGCGACAAGCTTAACATTCCTGTATCTGAGCTGACAAGAACCAACGCTATTAAAGCTCTTGCCGCGGAAGGTATTGATGATGAAAATATTAAGAATCTGACAGATATTCTTGACAGATGTGAATATGCCAGGTATGCACCGGCTGCCGCTGTTACAGAAGCATCATCTGTTTATGACGGCGCATCACGGTTTATCAGGACACTTGAAAGTACAATATGAATTAAATGAATTACAGAGTATTCTATATAACTGTTCTGGCAGCGATCTTTCTGACTGCAGGGATAATTTCTGCACAGGAAACCGGTGAAGCAAAATTTAAAAAAGGAACGGAACTGTTCTCTTCGGGTAACTATAAGGAAGCCCTTGACCTTTGGGTGGAAATTTATAATGCAGGCTATCGCTCCGCCGAACTCAGCTACAATATCGGGAATGCATATTTCAAGCTGAATAATATACCGGCAGCGATTCTCTTCTACGAAAGAGCCTGGCTCCTTAAGCCGGCTGACGAAGATATTTCTTATAATCTGAATATAGCCAGAACGCTCATTGTGGACCGGCTTGAAGAAATACCTGAACTCTTCTTCGTAAAATGGTATAATCTGGTATCTCTGATCTTACCATCAAATACCTGGGCAAGGATCAGTATTATTTCGTTTGTCATCTGCCTTATCCTTCTTTCAGTATATTTTTATTCATCAGTATATCGCCGCAAGGTTCTCGGCTTCTGGCTGGCAGTATTGTTCTTCCTTGCGTCAGGTGTGTCGCTGGCGCTATCAGCAAGGAACAAAACACTTGTCCACGACAGCCGCAAAGCAATAGTCTACACCCCTTCGGTAAATGGCAAAAGCTCCCCCGACAGCAGCGGAACCGACCTTTTCGTTCTTCATGAAGGGACTAAAGTAACTGTCGAAGACGAAGTCGGTGACTGGTACGAGGTACGGCTTTCCGACGGGAACAAAGGATGGCTCCCTGCAAACACCCTGGAAATAATTTAATTGTCCTGCAACTTATTCATCATTTCTGTTGTCAGATACTTTGTGGTACCACTAATTTCAAACAGACATGAAAAAGTATCTTGCGTTTTTAGTGATCCTGTTTCTGGTATTTGCATGCAAAAAGGTGAAATTTTCTCCTGAAGGCCCGACCGATGTCAGGGTAAGGAACCTGTCGGATCTGACTTTGTATGAAGTAATAGTCAATACATCAGGAGGTATTGATACTCTGGGCGATATTGGTCCGGGAAGCGTGTCTGACTACTATCGCTTCGATAAAGCTTTCCCGAAGGCAGAGATCTGGGCGATTATCAATAGTGAGAAATTCTACACCGGACCTGTAAATTACACTTATATGCAATATCTCGGACAGGACAAGATCACATATGAAGTTTATATCTCAAGCATGTCTGACAAAACCCTGACAATCTTCAATGTTATTCACGAAGAACCAATAAGTCCATAATTTCTATAAATGCATCTTCGACAGGCAGGAACGCCTCTTTCTTTTTCCCGGTTATATTGATAAATTTGCCATTATCGGATGAATAATGGAGGAGTTTATAACCGTATGCCCAAGGAACTGCTACAGCACATGTTCATTCAAGGTGCAGATAGAGAACAACCGGATCCACAGAATACTCCCATATAAAGAAAACCTTGCCACCCCCGAAGGTCCATGCATAAAAGGATTGTCTTATTCTGAAAGAGCTCATTCTCCCCATCGGATCATCCATCCTCTTTTAAGAACCGCCGATGGTTCTTTTAAGCAGATTGATATTGATCATGCATTAGATATAATTGCTGATAAGTTGACCTCCTTAAAAAGGACTTACGGACCACATTGCATTTTATGGTATAAGGGGAGCGGCATTTCAGGTCTCACAAATGAAATCGGAGATGCGTTCTGGAGATCATTCGGTGGTGCAACAACAACCTATGGCAACCTTTGCTGGCCGGCAGGGCTTGAAGCTGTGAGGCTTACCCTTGGGTCAGTAAAACATAACGCGCCCTGGGACCTTGAGAATGCAGCAGCAATCATTATCTGGGGTAAGAATCCTGCAGAGACCAATATCCAGGAAATGGCATTCATCGCGTCGGCAAGAGAGAAAGGCAGCAGGATCATAGTTATTGATCCCAGGAGAACTCCCACAGCCGATAAAGCGGATATGCTTATCAGTCCGGTACCCGGAACTGACGGGGCGCTTGCCCTGGCTATCGCCCGGATACTGATAACCGGCAACCTGACTGACAAATCCTTTATTGAAAAGTATGTCTATGGATTCAACGAATTCAGTGATAATCTGAGTATCACGGTAGAGGATGCTGAAAACATAACAGGCGTACCTGCTGAAATAATAACCGAAATTGCGGGAATTATTGCTTCCGGCAAACCGGTTACATTTCTTCCCGGATTTGGTCTTCAGCGTCACAAAAACGGCGGACAGACAATACGGTCAATTCTTTCGCTGGCAATCCTCACAGGAAATATCGGAAAACCCGGTGCAGGATTCAACTATGCAAATCTTCAGAGCTACATCTTCGATCCGCTTAAGGAACCATTATCCTATTACCCCGACCCCGGGAAGGACTTGCCCTTTCGAAGGGTGATCTCAATGACAAAACTGGGAAGAGGCATGCTTTCGGTCCGCAATCCTGAACTGAAAGCGGCCTGGATTGAAAGAGGGAATCCCCTCGTCCAGTCGCCCGATACATCCGCCGTAAGGGAAGCATTCTCAAAACTTGAGTTCAAAGTTGTGGTCGAACAGTTCATGACCGATACTGCAATGACTGCAGATATTATCCTGCCCGCAAAAGATATGTTTGAACAATCTGACATTGTCAGTTCATACTGGTCGCCATACGTCCAGTTCAAGCCTGCGGTCCTGCAGCCGGAAGGAGAGGTAATGCCTGAAAGCGCGATCTATTATCATCTTGCCGGACGCCTCAGCCTTCAATATGACAGTGATCAGATTCCTGAGCCGGGTAATCAGAACATCGAAAAATGGCTTGAAAGAAGAATCAGGGGTTTCTCCGCACTGACTTTAAATGATCTGAGAAACGGACCGGTACCGGTACCCGGTTACCAGGTTATTGCTTACGGAGATATGAAATTTGAGACCCCGTCAGGAAAAATTGAATTATTCTCAGCTTCTGCAACTTTAAAATGGGGAATAGCTCCGTTGCCGGAATATGTACCCGATAACCAGGAGGATAAACACAGGTATCCTTTGATCTTTATAACCCCGAATACCTCAAGCCGGATCCATTCCCAGTTTGGTAATCTTGATATAATAAAATCAGTATCGGCTGTACCTGCGCTGGAGATTTCCCCTGCAGACGCATCGGACCGGAATATTTTATCTGGAGATATCGTTAAAATATTCAACAACGTAGGTGAAATAAAAACTATTGCCCGTATTTCAAACAGGGTGCCGCGTGGATCAGTAGCCATTCCGAACGGGATATGGACAAATGAAGGGGGAGGAGTTAACTCATTGGTTAGTCCGGAAGAAACCGATATCGGATATGGCGCTGCATTCCATGATTCAATGGTAGAAGTAATGAAAGTGATTTAATTATGCGCAACGGATTCATTTTCGACGAAAACAAATGTGTCGGCTGCAAAGCCTGCGTTGCTGCATGCATGCTTGAGAACGGTTGGACATTACCACCCAGGACAATCTTCACATACAATTCAGATGCTCACCCGTTTCTACCGGTTACTCACCTTTCCATGGCATGTAATCATTGTGAAAGACCTGTCTGCAGCGACAGCTGCCCGGCAAAGGCATTCCACACAGAATCCGCAACAGGAATTGTTCTTGTTGATGAACTGAAGTGCATCGGTTGCAGATACTGCAAATGGAGCTGCCCGTATGATGCTCCCCTTTTCGATAAGACAAAAGGAGTTGTTATGAAATGTAATTTATGCTATCAGCGTCTTACAGAAGGGCTGACGCCTGCATGTGCATCAGCATGTCCGACAGGAGCTCTTGATTACAATGAAATTCCTGAGATTCGCGAAGGTAAAACCTTATCATGGTTCCCCGAAACCGGCATGAACCCCTCAATCAGGATAAAATCTGTTCCGAAGCCCGGAAGGCCTGTAATAATCCCTGAATCACGATTTAGTCCGGATATCTTCGTATCGGATAAAGGTGCGAAGAGTGTTCTCAGTGAATGGAGCCTTATCGGATTCACCTGCCTTGTCACACTGTCGGTTGCATTACTGATCTCATCATTTATCAGGGGAATACCTGCCGATATTGAATTGTTCTTTACTCTGACGCTGCTTGCAGGATTAATATCGCTTTTCCATCTTGGAAAGGTATTCCGCGCATGGAGATCCCCGACTAACTTCACTGCTTCGCCGCTGAGCCGGGAGATAGCCATGTATCTTATCTACCTGGTTATATCATCTGCCGCTGTCATTTCTAAAAACTCCGGATTTACTCTTGCAGCATGCCTGGCTGGCCTGATCCTTCTCACTGCAATAGATAATGTTTACACCTTCACCGACAAGCGGCTGGAGATGAAATTCCATAGCGGACAAACTTTCCTTACGGGTTTGATTGTTGCGTCATTCCTGGCAGGATTTGTATATTCATTCCTGTTCATCGGGATAATCAAACTGATTTCAACAGCCAGCTACATTGCAAGAAACACCGATAGCCCGGCAAATATATGGCTAAGGTTCTTCAGGATAGCCATTCTGATAATTTCAGGTGCTTCGATGGTGACGGGTATTTCATACCCCGAACCGGCTATAGCAGGTTTATTCCTGTCAGGTGAATTTATTGACAGATTACTATATTATTACGATTTTAATCCTCTGAATATTAATACACTGATTTCAAAACAAATTAATACCGATTTAAATGAAAAGAAAAGAGGTTAACAGCCGGCGGATGCCGGTTTACAGAGATTCAGGTTTTGAACTGTTTACTGCCGACATAGCAAAGGAAGCTTTCCTGAGGGAGAATGATAATGAACGTGAGCCGGATCTTTATATTTATTCCAGGTATCGCAATCCCACAGTAGTTGCAGCAGAAGAGGAGATCATGAAGCTTGAAGGATCTGATTGGGCTGTTCTCACCCAGACAGGCATGTCAGCAATCGACACAGCGCTTTCAATATTTCAGCGTGGGGAAATTATCAGGCCCTGGTTATTCTTCAGCGAGATCTATGGCGGCACGATATCGTTTGCAGAATCGATCCTCAGGAAGAGGCGAGGCCTGGATATCCATAGCTTTACACCCCTGGACGGGAAATATGACCTCGATTATTTCGAAGATGCGGTCAGTGCCATTAAACCTGAGCTTGTCTATATCGAGACCATTTCAAATCCGATGCTGATCGTACCTGATATTGCCGGTGTGATCAGAATTGCAAAGAAGCACAGTTCAAGGGTTATCGTTGACAATACTTTTGCAACTCCATATCTCCTGAAACCCCTGGATTACGGCGCTGATATCGTCATTCACAGTGCCACAAAGTATTTATCAGGACATGGGAATATCACTGCCGGTGTCCTTTGCGGGAATGATAAAAATATAATGAGAGAAGCTGTAGAATACAGGAAATATGTTGGTCATATGCTGTCGGCAGATGATGCTTACAGGCTTACAACACAGCTTCAGACATTTGAGCTCAGGTTTGCACGCCAGTGCAGCAGTGCAATGGAGCTGGCGGCTGTACTGTGCAAAACACAAACAATATCGAAAGTCTGGTTCCCCGGATTAGAAACCCATCCCACCCATAAGGAAGCAAAAAGACTCTTTGGAAATAAAGGTTACGGAGGTATGATAACTTTCGATTTTGCGGGTAACAAACCGGTAAAACGAAGAAGACGGGACAGTTTCATTCAGGCTGTGTCGGAAAAGATCAGGCTTGTGCCAACCCTCGGCGATCCGGTGACAATACTTCTGCCCGTGGAATCTGTCTGGGGAGCAAAATATCCAGAACCGGGGATGATAAGATTATCAGCAGGATTTGAAGATACGGTGGAGCTTTTGGCAGTTATTAAACGAGCTCTGGATAAAATCAGGTGAAAACCTATCTCCAGTCTACAGGTTCTATACCATGTTCCTGAAGATATTTATTACAACGGCTGAAGTGCCTGTTTCCAAAGAAACCTCTTGGGGCAGAAAAAGGAGATGGATGTACTGATTCGAGCACAAGGTGCCGCGATCTGTCGATGGCTTCACCTTTCTTCTGGGCATAAGCGCCCCAGAGGAAGAACACAATATTCCTTTTTTCGCGGTTGATGATATCGATTACAGAATCGGTAAATATCTCCCATCCCTGGTTCTGATGCGAACCTGCCAGGTGAGCCCTGACTGTAAGGGTAGCGTTAAGCAGAAGCACTCCCTGTGCAGCCCATCTTTCAAGATCCCCTGATGAATACGGTTTATACCCAAGATCAGATTCTATCTCTACGAAAATATTGGTTAGACTAGGCGGATGGCTGACACCTTCCATGACAGAAAAGCACAATCCGTGAGCCTGCCCCTGCCCGTGATAGGGATCCTGCCCGATAATAACAGCTTTCACCCTCTCAAAAGGACACATGTTGAATGCATTGAAGATCAGCTTGGCGGGAGGATAGATAGTTTTCGTTCTGTATTCCTCCCTGATAAATTCTGAAAGCTTTTTAAAATACTTCTTGTTAAATTCTTCCCCGAGCCTGATCTTCCAGCTTTGTTCAATTTTTACATCCATCCTGTTTAATGAAAAGATTTAAAGAATCCTGAGTATCGGCAATAAAATTATCAAATTTATTGTGATGATTATTATGACTAATTTTACTGATCGCGGTTACTGCTGATTTTAATGTATAAATGCAATGATTAAGGAAATTGAACGTAAATTCCTCGTATGCGGTGAGTTTAAGCATCTGTCTCAGAAACAGACCGATATAATACAGGCGTACCTGTCCGTCGATAACGTAAAGTCTGTCAGGGTAAGGATTGCCGGCGACAGAGCCTTTATTTCTGTTAAAAGCAGCCTGAGAAAAGAATCACTGATCAGGAATGAATGGGAAATTCCTGTTACGGTTGAGGATGCAGGGGAACTTATGAAGATCTGTCTTCCGGGAAAGGTTGAAAAAACCCGCTATATTGTCCCGTATGGCGGTCATATTTTTGAGGTTGACGTTTTCCACGCTGAGAATGAAGGTCTCATTATCGCTGAGCTGGAACTGACAACTGAGAACGAGGAATTTGAAAGGCCGGAATGGCTGGGGGAGGAGGTATCCGGCAG
Organism: Bacteroidales bacterium; assembly: GCA_015712185.1. Taxonomy (GTDB): domain Bacteria; phylum Bacteroidota; class Bacteroidia; order Bacteroidales; family VadinHA17; genus LD21. The sequence goes on along the minus strand of JADDYF010000271.1, from coordinate 1,084 downwards.
TCCGGGGTATTATAATGTAAATCTCATCAAATGATTATAAAATCTTGGAGTAGATCTGTTTAGGATCATCAGGTCCGTAGAAGTCCTTAAGGCTGGCCTGGAGGGTATACCCATTGCGTAAATAAAAGCTTTCGGTTGAAGCATACAGCGGCCGTCCGGAAGTATCGACCCACAGAATCTTCCCTCCCGATTTTCTGATATCATCTTCAATAGCTTCAAGCAGAACTGTGCCGAGCTTTTTGTTTCTTGAATTCTGGTGTACAGCAATCCAGTAAAGTTCCCATGAATGTACCGAAAAATCATCTCTGCCGTAATTGGCAAATGCAACAAAACTGTCCCCGTCAATCACTTTCATCCAGTGATAACCGCTTTTCTCCATGCCATCCCTGAGTGTCTCATCAGCAATTTTAAGTGCAGCCTCTATTTCAAATTCATAAAAGAAATCACTCGACCGGAGAATTTCTTCAATGGTCTTTTTGTCCTTCTTTTCAATACCTTTCGAGAGCCTCACCATAAAATTATATATTAAGATCGTTTAGGATACGCCTGAGGATTTCCGGAAAAGGAATTCCTGCCGCGGTAGTTGCGGCTACAAGTCCGCTGTCGGGAGACATGCACGGATTGGCATTTACTTCTATAACAAAGGGATTGTCATTCCTGTCAACCCTCATGTCGACTCTTGCATATCCTTTTAGTCCGAAAACATGCCAGCAGCTTAAAGCTGCAGCGTCAATTTTCTCCTTCAGGACCGGATCGAGCTTTGAGCCGGGAAATTCCCTGACGGTGTTCTCATATTCAAAACTGCCTTCTTCCCATTTGGCTTTGAAATCAACAATCTTCGGCATTTCATCGGCATAGTTGTGAAAAACCATTTCTGCAGGAGGCATGACCTCGGGTCCATTATCACTGCTGACAACACTTATATTGAATTCCCTTCCGTCAATATACTCCTGGATGATCCAGTGTGTGTCTTTAAAATCAGCAAATTTTCTTTCATACCCTGGCTCATAAACGAAAACTGAATCTGCAGTAATACCAAGAGAGCCGTCTTCCCATATCGGTTTTAAAATATAGCTCTTCCCCT
>JADDYF010000241.1 GCA_015712185.1 Bacteroidales bacterium | reverse complement strand
GTTCCTCCATACAACCGATTAGTGCGGCCGGAATCACAAAAAGATGCATTGAACGAGGTAACAGGCTGATATCCTGACTGTCACGATATATTATTGTGCCTGTAATACCAAGTGCAATTCCTATAATTGTAAATATAAGAATGATCTTAAATGACCTGCTTCCTCCAAAAACCATATTCAGGTCCTGCCGCGTCCTGATATTTCTCGAAATAATGTATGCAGATACCAGCAGTGCTGAAATGGAGATCAGCCTGGCCGGAAATTTATATTGAATAAAGAATGCAAAGATCATTATACCAAGGCTGCATATAACAGCCTCAGACAGAACTGCAATCTTTCTCCTCCCTTGCATTGCAGATCATCAAAACTTCATTGCACCCTGAAGCTTTTATTCTGCTTCCCGGTAAAGAACCGCATTATCAATATAAGTGGAATAAGTAGCAGGAGCCAGCCGGAACCAAGACAAAAACCCTGGTTGGCAGCGATCCGTGTTCCGGGTAATGCCAGTCGTATATCAGCTTTGTTTTCATCAAGAAAATCAAGAGGCAGCGACAGGTACCTGAGGCCGGTAAGATTTTTTATTGATCCAATATCCGTTACAGTGTCAGTTACAATCAATCCGTAAAGATTGCCGAGCTTTGATAATGGCTGAAGATCAGTTATTTTTTCATTTGCCAGCACTTCAACGACTTCAAGATTGGGATGGGCGTCAATAAAGGAGCCGAATTCTTCCTGGGTCACTTTTGAGGAAAAAGTCATCCATCGCAGAAAAGGCAGTTGTATCAGGGCTGGATTATAATATGGTTCATCTCCGGGCAGTGACAATAATTCAAGCTTATTATGATTATTGATAAGTTCAGGATTCAGGATCGTATCTGATTCAATTACAACAAGCTCTTTCAGATTCTTAAGGGGGCTGAGTACTGAAAAATCAAGCCTGCCGGATTTCTGGATGAAAATTCTTTCTATCTGCTTATTGCTTACCAGGAATTCATTTGTTATGAAATCATTGCTTCCAAGTTCAGTCAGAAGAAGTTGGTTCAGCCGGGGCAGGAAAGGTAACGGATCTTTGATGACTGTATCTTTCAGCGATATCATAAGTATCTCAAGACCTTTGAGCTCTGCTAACATATCATAGTCACCACGCGATAGAGACGGACCGATTATATACTGTGGTTTAAAAATCTTTAAAAGTCCGGCCAAATCTTTAAAATCTCCCTGATAGTAGAGATTGGTATATGGTTTGATTTCAGCTAACTCTTCAAAATAGGATAAATAACCTTCCGGGATCTCCGAACTGAATCCGATAAACTGGAGGGCTGAAAGATCCCTCCCTTTTAAATTTTTAAACCAGGGGATCATTTTGTCATTATCCGGTATGTCAACAAAGTATATTTTATTATTGACATATAATGCACTATCATCTATGTATTCTATTGAGTATCTTTTTGGTGAAGTGGTGTCCGTACAAACAAAAATGTGTTTGTCACCTAAGGCAATCAGGTCATTAATACTACCCGGTACTGTTACGGGACTCAGGCTGTCTGATTCTCCAAACATCAGAACGCCCGTCTTGGAATAATTAGAAACATATTCAAGATCTTCTCCGGTGAATTCCAGAACTGAATAAGGTTCATGCTTCACTGTGCATGACATGTTAAATACTATCAATCCCAGAAAAAACTGGAAAAAGAGATAGTTCCTGAGATAACCGGATCTAAAATTGAAATTAATTAGGCTTTTCATGATTTCATGTGTTAACCGGATTAAAAATCAAATTGTTATAGCAAGATACACTATATTCACTGATAATTATCCGAATGCTTAGTAAAAAAGCAGGATTTCGGGGCTGCCCGTAATTAAACAGGCCGGTGGCCGGTGACCGGTGACCGATTACAACATATATCTGATTTTTATCGTAACCTTCTTTGTCTGGTCAGGATCTAACTTGAATTTGAAGTCATCAAACTTTGGTTTTGTTATCCCTTTGAGATAAAAATCGGAGAATCCGAATCCCTCCTTTGGCATGCCAAGGAAATTATATTCCATCTCACCATTACTATTCTCATCATCCAGAAGAGAGATACCGTAAATACCAGGCTCGAGAGTGATACTGACTTTCAATTCACCATCTGACATGCCGGTCTTGGGAAACCGCGTTTTAAAGAATGCCTCTTCTTTCCGGAAGGTCTCATTATCCCTGAAAACTCCGATTGCAATATAACCATTTGTATTTCTGATCCCTGTAACTGTAATCTCGATATTCTGCGAGCTCACGGTTGCTGCAGGGAGAACCGCGAGAAGAACGACCATTAAAATGAGAGTTTTCCTTATCATGGCGCAAATTTATAGTTTTATTTTATACGTTTGTTATCAGATAGCCTTTCCTTAAAGACACTAAATTTAAGTAATGAAATCCCGAAACCTTGTCATTGCGTTAATAATCCCGCTGCTGATACTGAGGTGTAATCCGCCGGCTAAAGATACTGCGGGCAGCAGGAATTTTCCAGGCACTGATATTGAATTCACGGTTGAATTCGATTCACTGCTTCCATCTGTCCCACCGGGATTAAGGTTATCGTTATTTGATTTTGATGCAACCCCGCCTGTCGGTACACAGCTGGCATATGATCCCGAAAAAAACACCTGGGATCTGGGGCTCAGGGCCAAAGGGATAGTGATTTTCGGGGCCGGTCAGCCTATAGTGCTTTGTGCTGTCGACTGGCTCTGTATATCAAACGGCGCTCATGATGCATTCCGCCGCTGTCTTGCCGACGCTGCAGGGACCACACCAGGGAGGGTTGCTGTACATACCGTGCACCAGCATGATGCACTGTGGTGCGACTTCAGCGCTGAAAAAATACTTATTGATGCAGATGCCGATCCGGGAAGCTTTGAAGGCACCTTTGCCCGGGCATTTATCCGGGACCTTGCTGTAACAGTACGTAAATATCTTAGCAACACAGTTCCTGTCACACACCTTGGACATGGTTCTGCAAAGGTTAAGGATGTAGCTTCAAACCGTCGGATACTGGATGCAAACGGAAAAGTAAGAGCGATGCGGTGGACTGCCACGCCCGATTCAGCACTGCGCGCCGAACCCGAAGGCGTAATCGATCCCGAGGTATCGCTTGTCAGCTTCTGGAACAACGACAAACCTGTTGCCGTTCTCAGCTATTATGCTTCACATCCTCAAAGCTATTACCGCACAGGGATACCTAATCCCGACTTCCCCGGTATCGCCCGCTTCCTGCGGCAGATGGAAGTACCGGATGCCCTTCATGTACACTTCACCGGCGCAGGAGCCAATGTGGGTGCCGGAAAATACAACGATGGTTCACATGTCAACCGTATGGCACTTGCCAGCCGTCTTGCTGACGGAATGAAACGTGCATGGGAATCTACCGTCCGGGAACCTCTGACCCCGGAATCAGTCAGCTGGTCGGTGGAATCAGTCTCCCTTCCTACTGCCGGTCACCTCGATGACCTGAAAAGGATGATAGCTGAAGTGCCTGATACAGTAATTAATCAGTCAATGGCAGCCAGACTCGCCTGGATTCGGCGCAATGAAGAAAGCAAACAGCTCGACCTGACCTGTCTTTCGCTTGGCCGTACCAGGATACTTCATCTCCCGGGAGAACTGTTCGTGGAATACCAGCTTGCTGCAAAAGCCACACGCAAGGATCTGTTCGTCACGATGGCAGCATACGGCGATTGCGGTACCGGATATATCGGCACATCTGCTGCTTATGACCAGGGAGGCTATGAAACAGGCGTGGCATCCTATGTCGGTCCCGGTTCGGAAACCATAATTATGTCAGCAATCCGGAAGCTTCTGGCAGATAATCCGTGAGGAAAAAGCTCGAAGACTTATGAACGAGGACCGGGCACCTGGCAACCAGAACCGGGGACCTGGTCAGATAGCGTTAAGCTTATCGCGGTTGGCATAGACCTTCAAAATAGCATTTATCAGGTCATCCATATCCTTAAGGCTCCCAAGCAACGGACCCGAAGCCCATAACATTACCATATCCTCGCAGACCTGATCGCATTTCGGGAGGTTCAGTTCATCATTGAATTTCTTAAGACGTGAAGGACCATACATCTTTTTATATTCATCCAGCGTCTGGATATGCTGTGTCCAGGGCTCTTTATGCAATCCGTTGGCTATATACGGGCTCAGGCTGATGCCTTCCGCAGCTATTGCCTTAAGGAATTTTTCGCGCGGGGCGTTATTGAAACGGGCTTTTTTGTATGACCACGAATAGAGATAGAAAGACCCGGCTGTTGTCCCTTCATACAGTTTCTGCGGAACAAGTCCGGGACAATCCCTGAGGTTCTCAGTAAGATATTTGGCATTCCTG
>JADDYF010000221.1 GCA_015712185.1 Bacteroidales bacterium | reverse complement strand
CGTTTGAGGGAGTGGAATTTCATGAAGGCAAACGGCCATGGGAGGTGAAAGTTGATATAGCATTTCCATGCGCCATACAAAATGAGCTGAATGGTGAGGATGCCAGGAACCTCATCAGGAATGGTGTGATGCTGGTGGCTGAAATATCGAATATGGGCTGTACTCCGGATGCAGTCGAGGAATTCAGCAAGAACAGGATACTGTTTGCACCGGGGAAAGCGGTTAATGCAGGAGGTGTGGCAACATCAGGCCTTGAAATGACGCAGAATGCCATGAAGCTGAGATGGAACAGCCAGGAAGTGGATGGCAGGCTTCATGAAATAATGCGTAACATTCACGGCCAGTGCTGCAAATATGGCCGGCAGGATGACGGATATATTGATTATGTGAGAGGTGCAAATATTGCAGGTTTTCTGAAGGTGGCAAATTCGATGGTTGATATGGGTGTGGTGTGACAGGAACCACAAGTACTCATTCCCTTTTATTCCGATCTTTCGCCCCCAACCCCCTGAAGGGGGCTTAATAAATAATTATTCATCAAATTATCCAGAAATTTAATATTGGCCCCCCCTTCAGAGGGGGCGGGGTATTCTTATTATATTTTCAGAGGATATTTCATTAAATTGTTGGAGTGTTTTTCTTATATTTGGGTGTCTCAATTCCTCGTGCTATGCCAGAAGAAATATCCCTGAAGCATAAAATTGCTTTAGGATTGATTCCGGGGATCGGCGATATTAATGCCCGGAAACTCGTTTCACATTTCGGAAGCGTTGAAGCTATTTTCAGCGAACCATACAGGAATCTTACAAAAATCCCTGGAATAGGACCTGAACTGGCAAAAAATATAAGTAACAGGTCTTATCTTGAAATTGCCGGGAGAGAGGTTGAATATGTCACCCGCAACAATATCAGGACCTTCTTCTACCTCGATAATGATTATCCTTACAGGCTCCGGCAGTGTGACGATTCTCCCGTGGTATTTTTCTTCAGGGGAACTTCCGATCTTAATTCTGCCAAAATTCTAAGTGTTGTCGGCACACGTAGTGCCACCACAAGAGGAAAAGAGATATGCGAAAAGATAATTAGCGGTCTTGCCGCCGGACATTCCGACCTTATTATCGTGTCGGGACTCGCCTATGGCATCGACATAACATCACATAAAGCCGCACTTTCAAATAATCTTCAGACGATCGGGGTGCTCGGACACGGATTCAGGACAATCTATCCGTCAGTCCACAGGTCAACGGCTGATCTGATGATCAGGAACGGAGGCCTCCTGACAGATTTCATATCCGATGCACTGCCGGAACGTAACAATTTCCTTAAGAGGAACAGGATCATTGCCGGCTTGTCAGATGCCACGCTGATTGTAGAATCCGGCATAAAAGGCGGCGCCCTGATAACCGCTGATATAGCAAATTCCTATAACCGTGATGTTTTTGCAGTGCCGGGCAGACCTGAAGATCAATGGTCTGCAGGATGTAACAGCCTGATCAAAAGCAACAAGGCAGCACTGATTGACTCCTCCGACGATATTGAATATTTCCTTAACTGGAAACCCGGGAAATCAAAACAACCTGTTCAAAAGAGCCTGTTTTCGGAGCTCGATGAAACCGAAAAGCCGGTTTTCGAACTCCTTACCCGGGAAAGTGAAATGACAATAGATGCAATCTGCAGATCGCTAGGCCTTCCTGTCTGTAAGCTCTCAGCCATTCTTCTCCAGATGGAATTCAAGGGGCTGATAAAATGTTATCCGGGGAATGTGTACCGGATAGTATGAGGATTAACGGCGACCGGCGACCGGTTACCGGGGACCGGCGTCCGGTTTCGGTCTTCTCCGACAGCAAAATTTCAACGAAACATATAACCATTCCCATTGTTTTCCTATTTTTGCCAGTCGGTTTAATCAGTAATAATAAAAGTATCAATGGATCCGAGAGTACAACAATTCATGGCAATGATCAAGGCCAGAAATCCGGGTGAGAATGAATTCCACCAGGCAGTTCAGGAAGTCGCAGAATCGCTTATCCCGTTTATTGAGGAAAATCCCAAATACAAGCACGCAAAGATCCTTGAGAGGATTGCAGAACCGGAACGGACGATCATCTTCAGGGTGCCGTGGCTCGACGACAAAGGCGATATACAGATCAACCGCGGATACAGGATCGAGATGAACAGCGCAATTGGTCCATACAAAGGTGGTATCAGGTTCCATCCTACGGTCAATCTTGGTATACTGAAATTCCTTGCATTTGAACAGGTATTCAAGAACAGCCTGACAACACTGCCTATGGGCGGAGCAAAAGGAGGTTCGGATTTCGATCCCAAAGGAAAATCAGACAATGAAGTAATGCGATTCTGCCAGAGCTTCATGTCAGAGTTGTTCAGGCATATCGGCGCCGATACTGATGTCCCTGCAGGTGATATTGGTGTCGGCGGTCGCGAGATCGGTTATCTCTTCGGACAGTACAAGAGACTGAAAAACGAATTTACAGGTGTACTTACAGGTAAGGGCATTGAATGGGGAGGGTCGCTTATCAGACCTGAGGCCACAGGATATGGTGCTACCTATTTTGCACAGGAGATGCTGGCCACACGCGGCCATAACATCAAGGGTAAAATCGTTTGTATATCAGGGTCGGGTAATGTGGCACAATATGCTGCAGAAAAGATGACAGAGCTTGGGGCAAAGGTGGTCACGATTTCAGATTCAAACGGTTTTATATACGATCCCAGGGGCATCGATAAGGAAAAACTGAAGTTCGTGATGGAGCTCAAGAACATAAAGAGAGGAAGGATAAAAGAGTATGCCGCTAAGTATGGTACAGAATATTTTGAAGATAAAAGACCCTGGATAATTAAGTGCGATATAGCAATGCCCAATGCAACTCAGAACGAGATCAACGAGGAAGAGGCAAAGATGCTTGTAAAGAACGGATGCATATGCGTTTCGGAAGGAGCCAACATGCCGTCAACACCCGGGGCAGTTGAGGTTTTCCTGAATGCCGGAATTCTTTACGGCCCCGGGAAAGCTGCAAACGCCGGAGGAGTGGCCACATCAGGACTTGAGATGACACAAAACTCAATGAGGCTACCGTGGCTGCGGGAGGAAGTTGATGACAGGCTCAGGACAATAATGAGGAGCATACATAAGACATGCGTCAATTACGGCACCAGGAATGACGGCTTCATCAATTATGTTGACGGTGCCAACATCGGGGGATTTGTAAAGGTGGCAAATGCCATGATAGCACAGGGAGTTGTTTAATGCAGCTTATAGATACACATACCCATCTCTTCCTCCCGGAATTTGATACCGACAGGGATGAGATGGTAAACAGGGCTGTTTCCTCAGGTGTGGTTAAGCTCCTGATGCCGAATATTGATATCCATACCGTGGATGCCATGCTTTCGGCAGATGACAGATACGAGGGAATATGCTTGCCAATGATCGGACTCCATCCGACATCAGTAAGTGATGATTTCATTTCTCAGCTTGATATGCTTGAGGATATTGCCGCAAAGCATAAATTCATTGCTGTGGGTGAGACAGGAATTGACCTTTACTGGGATAAGACTCATCTCGACAGACAGTCGGAAGCTTTCAGAAGACAGGTGGCTTTTGCAATCAGGTCTGATCTGCCTGTTGTCATCCATTCGAGGAATGCGGTCGGGGAGGTATTTTCTCTGGTGGATGAGTTCAGGGGTGAGAAGCTCAGAGGTGTCCTTCATGCATTCTCGGGAGACCGCCGTGATGCTGAGAAAGCAATTGAACTTGGATTTATGCTCGGTATCGGTGGTCCGGTCACATTCAAAAACTCACAACTCGATACAATCGTGAAAGCTGTGGGACCTGAACATGTTATACTTGAAACTGATGCTCCTTATCTTGCCCCGGTCCCCTACAGAGGCAAAAGAAATGAGAGTTCTTATATTTGCATCATAAACAAAAGACTGGCGGAAATCCTTGAGATGAGTGAGGAGGAAACTGCAGGGATCACTTATGAAAACTCCTGCCGGCTTTTTAATATCTGAACACATAATGAAAAAGGAAAAGGAAATTTCCGTCTTGATCATTTATACAGGTGGCACCATAGGGATGGTACATGATCCTGTTACAGGATCCCTCGTACCTATCGATTTCAAGCATATTACCGATCATGTACCGGTGCTGGGCAGCTTTGGCTTTAACCTTCAATCTGTTTCATTCGATCCCGTCAAGGATTCTTCAAACATCGATCCCGATATCTGGGTGAAGATGGCGGAAACCATCGAGGAGAATTATGACCGGTTTGACGGCTTTGTTGTCCTGCACGGAACAGATACTATGGCATATTCTGCATCAGCCCTGAGCTTTATGCTGGAAAACCTTTCCAAACCGGTAGTATTCACAGGATCGCAGCTTCCGATAGGACTGCCCCGCACCGACGGCAGGGAAAACCTTATCACATCAATCGAGATTGCTGCAGCCCGTAAAAATGGATCTCCCCTTGTGCCGGAGGTCTGTATTTATTTTGATAATGAGCTTACAAGGGGGAACCGCACAACGAAATTCAGCGCTGAACATTTTGATGCTTTCAACTCACCTAATTATCCGCCGCTTGCCGAAGTCGGACTGCATCTGAAATACAATGTCAATCTTATCCATTATCCTCCGAAGAATAAGGTGATGAAGCTAAGAGTGCATAAGAAATTTGACAACAATGTTGGAATCCTGAAACTTTTCCCGGGCATCAACCGGAATTTTGTCAAAGCAGTTATCAACACTATTGGTTTGAAAGCCTTAATCATTGAGACCTTCGGATCGGGTAATGCTCCTACATATAAATGGTTCCTTGACGATCTCAAGTTTTTCATCAGGAGGGGCGGTATAATTTTCAATGTCACTCAGTGTCACGGCGGGAGTGTGGAGATGGGATTATATGAGACAAGCCGCGAGATGCTGGCAGCGGGAGTGGTCAGCGGCAGGGA
>JADDYF010000203.1 GCA_015712185.1 Bacteroidales bacterium | reverse complement strand
ATAAAGATCGAACTGCCTTCCCCTTAATCCTATGCGTGCCTGCCTGTATAAAATCGGATTTCCGGATGTAATCCAGATTAAAAGTCCTATGATTAACATAACAGGAGACAGGATTAAAAGCAATATAACAGTTATGCTTATATCCATAAATTTCTTTACTCCTACCGAAACGGGTTTATATGGGACATTAATGAAAGTAAGAAATTTTTCATCCGCTACAGTTGAAATAAAGGCATTTGTCAGCCGGGGTTGAAGGTCTTTTGTCATGAGTCTGAATATAATCCCTAACTCTTCACACGACCTTATTGTTTTTCTTACTTCAGAAGGATTTATCTGTTCTTTGATATAGAATACTTCATCAATTATATCGGCTTCCAGAAGCTGCTGTAAGTCTTTTTTTAGTATATCCGGAAGAATTTTATATTTTCCTCTGTATTTCTCATTTAGCTGGCCTGAATTTGAAAAGATTAAAATCAACCTGTAACCCCATTCCGGGTATGAACTTAGTTTTTCAATAAATTGAATTGAAGTATCATCGCCAATCAGAACAATATTGACGAAATTATATCCTTTTGCTCTATAAGTTTTAAATACTTTATACTCAAGTAATCTGACAAGAAATAAGAACAGGAAGCCGAGAAATGTAAATCCAACAAGAAGTCTTCGTGAGATCCCATAATTCTCAAGTATAAAATAAAAAACCAGAAGAATCAGAGCAACCACAATGGCTGATTGCATGTATTCCATGAACAGGGTGCTGTAACGTTTTGTTCTCGGAATTTCTGTGGCTTTTAAAATATAAAGCGTAAATAGCCATAAAGGGAGGATGGCCAGGAAGATGACCAAAAGAACTGGTTTTGAAAAGAAGAAACCTCCTGTGGAAAAATAGTTTATGTAATAGGAAATTTGGAAAGAAAGAACAATTGCCAGGATATCCACAGCACCCATTATAAGTCTTAAGAGATTCCATTTTTTAATGAATGGAATGATCTTATTCTCTATAAGTCGGCTAATGAAGTCCATAATTATAATATCTAAAAATAATTTGGTTCTTCTTATAAAGATAATAAAGTTGAGATAAACAAATCAAACTGGTTTTATTAGCTCCCCGCAGTCTGAAGTTTCTGAGTGTGAAAATAAATCAGACCATTAAATTCTGTCATGTCCAGAATCTTAAAACCATGATCTTCCAGAAGCAGATTAACACTTCTTCGTGACATGTACTTATTGGTCTTTGAATCCATTAGATTATATATCATATTTAGAAAGGGAATTCTCGAAATAATACCATTTTCAACAGCTTCAGAATCGGAAGTATGCTCATTTAAGGCAAATACATTTGTTTTTTCATTATCCACAAAACATCCAATGAAATAACTTTTTGCCGGTAGAATATGGTATATAGAATGAAGAAAGCTTTTAAGGTCCTTTATCTGGTTAAGCTGAATAAGATTTATAACAGTCTTAACATTCTTCATCTCCTCAATATCATAATAATAATGATGCATAGATGAAAGGACAACTAAATTAGGATCACTGCCAATTCCTAACCATTTAATGTAATCGATAAATCCTTCACTGCCTTCGGCGGCGAGAAGTTCATAACATGGATTATTTTTTAATAAATCAAAAGCTGAATTAGGTTGATTATTAAGTGTCCTATTTCTCTGATAATTAATAATAAACGGTTCTTTTATATGTATATAATTCCTCATTTCAAACGTCAATTTCCTTGGAAAGGAAATTAGGCTATTAGAGGATTCATGTCAATAGACGGCGTCTTATAGAATGACAACCAAGTAGATTTAAGTCTTACTCTTATCGGTTAATTATCTGTGTATATCTTAAAAATATTTTCATTGGTAAATGAAATCAGGTCGTTCGTCAAAAAACTGTGATATTTATAAACCATTTCGTCAAGATTCAATTAGACTAATGACTTTTTAATTCAGAATATCTGATAATCATATTGATAATCAGATATTATTTGTTCAAATCCGAACTAATTTAAGCCTAACGGATTTTGACGAATGACACTTAATTGTGGATAAAAATTTTAAGATAACAAAACCTGATTTGGTGCCTTGCCGGAGATACTTGTTACTTGTTTTGCCAATGAAATATATTTTCTGTAATTTGGGTAATGCAAAACTGCTTAGTTTATATGTTAAGACACTTCATAACGCTTTTTTTTACTGTTCTGGTAACTCTATCATCTTTTAGTCAACAAACATATACAGTAAGCGGAAAGATTACTGACGCTATGACAGGCGAGGATCTTATTGGAGTATCAGTGCTTGCAGTAGGACTTTCCAAAGGAGCTTCCACCAACTCATACGGTTTTTATTCCCTTTCGTTGCCGGAAGGCACCTATACCCTCCGGTGTAGTTATCTGGGCTACGAAAAAAAGGAATTTGAATTGGAGTTTAATAAGGACCAGATTTTAAATATCGAGATCTCACCATCCGTTACTGAACTGGATGAAGTTGTTATATTATCTGAAAGGCCTGATATACAGATAACATCGACTGAAATTGGTATTGAGAAATTGAATCTGAAGGAGGTTGAAAATATACCAATTATTTTTGGTGAAAGGGATCTTCTGAAGACAATCCAGTTACTTCCTGGTATAAGCAGTTTGATGG
>JADDYF010000180.1 GCA_015712185.1 Bacteroidales bacterium | reverse complement strand
AGAGCTCTTTTCCGCCGGGTAAAATCTGTTTACGATACAAAGCAGTCTGCCCGGCTGAGTATCGAACAGCTTATGCTGCTTGAAAAAAAATACAGGAATTTTATACTTGGCGGTGCCGGTCTTAAAGCTGACAGGAGAGAGCGTTTCAGGGAAATATCCGAGGAGCTTTCTGAACTTTCGCCCAGATTTGAAGAAAATGTCCTCGAAGAAACCAATAAATATGAACTTCATATATCAGACAGGAATGATCTGTCGGGCCTGCCGGAAGGAGTGATCGAGATGGCTTCAATGGATGCAAAAAAGCGTAAAAAGGAAGGATGGATCTTCACGCTCCAGGCACCGAGTTATATTCCCTTTATGCAGTATTTAGAAAACAGGGCCTTAAGGGCGAAAATGCTGAAAGCATATACTTCAAGGGCATTTCACGGGGATAAAAAGGATAACAAAGAAATAGTAAAAAAGATAGTAAAGCTCAGGCTGGAACTGGCTAATATGCTTGGCTTTAAAAACTTTGCTGAAATGATACTCGGCGATCGTATGGCTGATACCACTGAGAAGGTAAAATCGTTTCTCGAAGAATTACATTCTGCTTCCCATCCGGCGGCAGACAGGGATTATAAGAACGTAGCCAGGTTCGCCGGTGAACTCGGATTCAGGGAGACAATAGAACGGTGGGACTGGGCATTCTTTTCCGAGAAACTGAAGAGATCGAAGCATGATATAGATGATGAGGCGCTCAAACCATACTTTGTTCTCGGAAATGTCCAGGATGCAATCTTTAACCTCGCTTCAACGCTTTATGGTATAAAATTCAGCAGAAATCCCGATATACCGTTGTACAATCCTGAAGTTGGGACATGGGAAGTTTACGATCATGACGGTCGCTTTCTTTCGTTGCTTTATCTCGACTACTTCCCCCGCGCGGGAAAAAACGGGGGTGCATGGATGACGAGTTTCAGGGAGCAGAAGAAGGACAACGGATTGGATATCAGACCATTAATCTCAATTGTTGCCAATTTCACCAGACCGACGGAAACCCGTCCATCACTTCTTACATTTAATGAGCTGACGACCTTTCTGCATGAATTCGGTCATGCATTGCATGGGATGCTCACAGATTGCACTTATGAAAGTCTTTCAGGGACCAATGTGGCCCGTGATTTTGTCGAATTACCATCCCAGTTCATGGAAAATTTCGCTTTCGAAAAAGAGTGGCTTTCCAAATGGGCATTTCATTACAAGACTGGTGAAATAATCCCTGATGAAATGATTGAAAGAATAAAGGAGGCTTCAACCTTTAATGAGGGTTTTGCATGTAACAGACAGTTGGGCTTCGCTTTCCTCGACATGGCATGGCATACGCTGACTTCTCTCCCATCCGAAGATGTTGCCTCCTTTGAATTGTCTGTTATGGCCCAGACTGAACTGTTTCCTGCAGTTGAGGGCTCAAATATGAGCGTCTCATTCAGCCATATTTTCGGAGGAGGTTATGCTTCCGGATACTATGGTTACAAATGGGCAGAAGTGCTCGATGCTGATGCTTTCTGGTACTTCAGGGATACAGGTATTTTTAACAGCAAAACAGCAGACTCTTTCAGAAAAAATATTCTTGAAAAAGGAGGAACTGACAAACCGATGAATCTTTATAAAAGCTTCAGGGGAAAAGAGCCCACAATTGATGCATTCCTCGAGAGAAGCGGATTGAAGTAAAATAAGTGATCAACGTATTATTAAACGTTTAATAATACGTTGATATGAGTTAGAAAGCAGTATAGCCCTTTAGTGTTTCTATTTGAGTTAAATTCTGTTACTTATTTATAAAAGATTATTTTGTGTTTCGTGAAGGAGATTACTCATTTCATTCGGAATGACATGGCATTTTAAAGGGGGATAGAAGAAGCGGCGATTCGCAAGTATTATGGTTTTATTAAAATAGGCTCCCGGTGCGAATCGCTGCTTCTTCTGCTTAAAAACCAGATCGACCTGTCATTCCGAACGTAGTGAGGAATCTGTTTATTTCCTGGCAGTTGTGGAAAAAACAAAAAGAGCGTCTGTTTTAATAATCGGATCAGCGCGATTATAAAACGGTTTTTAATAGGTTGCCAGGTAAAAATCCCTGAAGTTATTATTCGGCAATATAAGATGTATTAAATTATTCTCTAATATACCTATTTACATTTTATTCTAGTAACCACCTGTTCGCCCGTAGAACAACTCCATGTCAGACTTACTAAATAACGGGTACCTTTGTTCCCGAGGAGAACATAGTTACAGAAAATCAAATCTGAATAGGGATCACTTGTCACCTGGGCTCCTATCTTGTCATGAGATTTCAACTGAAATACCTCTCCTGAATCCGATGTGCTTGTTGCCTCACCATTAGCCTGGCTAAGCTGAAATGAAAATTCTCCATTAATAAAGTGGACAACATAATGGGCTTCAATGGTGCCAGTCAGAAAATCAACCTGAGTGCCATTGCAAATTACGGGGATTTCAAAATAATAAGAATCCCAAACTGAAATTGATTTTGTGCCTTCTGGCCATTCCTGACCAAAAAGATTAGCAGATCCAAAGCTCAACAGAAGGAATAAGAATAAAATTGTCTTTGTTTTCATACCCGGAAGATTTTAGTTTATATAATTTAATATCGGTTAAAAAGTTAGGATAAAAACCTTCGGAGTACATAGTATTTTCATCATAGCAGCCTTTAATTTTTTCAGCAATTTCTTTAACTTTTATAATAATACCTGAATTATATAACATACCGCAGCTACGCAGCTCAAAATATTTACTACTTCCTTGAGACTACAAACATTCCGACGCTACGCGTCTCATTATCTTTAAAATCTTAAGGTAATTATTAAAATTCCGTCCGAATCCAGCACGGTAATTGGGAGGGAATACTGATCCTGGTCTCTTAATTTGCGGGAATATTCCAGACCGGATATTTTTTAGTCCCGTAGGGACGACATGTTTGTAGTACAAAGAATTAGAGTGGAATCTGAGCTCCGTGGGAGCGACATGTTTTCTGCTATTGTCCTGCAACAGCCTTCCTGACTTCCTCGAGATGAGATTTGATCGAATACAATTTATATGGTGCATCGTTCCAGGTTTTCTCAAGAATCTCAAGTGCTTCTTTATGTTTACCCTGTTTATATACCCCCCAACCCTTTGTGTCAGAATAATTATAGTAACTGTATCTGTCAGGAGCCAGCTCCATTGCCCTGTCCATAAGCCCCGAAACCTCATCCAGATGCCGGTTCTTATTTATAAGGAAAGTAGCAAAATTATGCAGTCCCGATGTATTGTCAGGTTCCAGCATAACTGACCTGCGGTAATTTTCCTCGGCTTTATCCGGTATACCGGACATTGAATAAATCCAGGCTAATCCTGCCGCAATCGTTCCCTCAGATGATGAGTTTCCTTTTAGTACTGATATGTATTTCGTAAGATACCGGTCTACCTTTTTAGAATCCTTTTGAGACAGTGCCAGCCGTGCCTGGAACCGGATAATCCATGGTTCTTCGGGAATATATTTCTCTGCCATCCTGTACAGCTTTCTCTCCTGTCTGTACCGGCCGGTTTTATGATAGGCGTCCCCAAGTTCA
>JADDYF010000177.1 GCA_015712185.1 Bacteroidales bacterium | reverse complement strand
TGTATGCCAGCATGGAGAACAAATTCAGGCAGGGTATGGCGTCGAGTCTGGAGCTAACACAGGCCAACTCACTCTATCTCCAGGCGGAGAATAACTATGTTTCTGCCCTGATGAACCTTCTACAGACAAAGCTCGCGCTGGATAAACTGTTAAACAATATTTAAACAATCAAGAATAAAAAACAAGATAATGAACTACTTAAGAACAATTTCGGTGATATTGACCGGAGGCCTGATTCTGTCAGCCTGTTCGTCAAAGAAAAGTAATGAGGCAGCTATTGCCGGGAACGGTGCTGCCAATACTGAAAAAGCAGCTATCCCTGTGAAAGTGATGCCTCTGGCAAAGACAAAAATTGCCAGGACAATAGATTATACAGCCACCATAATGCCTTATGAGGAGGTGAATATGGCACCTTCGACACCAGGTAGGATAGAAAAGATATATGTCGAGGTTGGTGACCGGGTAAGCAAGGGAGACCAGCTTTTCCTGATGGACCGTACGCAGCTTTACCAGCTTAAGCTTCAGCAAAGCAATCTTGAAAAGGATCTGACCAGGCTTGATACTCTCCTGAGGTCAGGAAGCGCCAGGCAACAGTCGTATGATCAGATGAAAACGCAGTACGATGTACTGAAAACCAATGTGGATTTTATGGAACAGAATACCCTGCTGTACGCACCTTTTTCGGGTGTTGTTACAGGAAAATATTTTGAGGACGGAGAGATGTATTCGGGTACACCGACAACACAGACAGGAAGATCGGCAGTTGTAACAGTGATGCAGGTGAATCCGCTCAAGGTAAATGTCAGCATCTCGGAACAATATTATCCGCTGATCAAAATGGGTATGAAGGCACAAATTACTGCCGACGTTTACCCGGGTGAGGTTTTTACAGGCAGGGTATTCCGGAAATCCCCGACAGTCAATCCTAGCACAAGATCATTCCTGGCTGAGCTTGAACTTCCCAACCGGAACGATCAGCTTAAGCCCGGAATGTTTGTAAGGGTGTCAATGGACCTGGGAGAAGTAGAAGCTTTTGTTGTGCCTGCCGGCACCGTCCTCATGCAGGAAGGAACCAATATCAGGTTTGTTTTCATTGAAGATCAGGGTGTAGCCAAAAGAGTCGAAGTATTGATCGGAAAAAGGTTCGACGATCAGCTTGAAATTATTTCCGAAACGCTGAAAGAAGGCGATAATCTTGTTAGTGAAGGCCAATCAAGGCTCCTTAATAACGATAAGATTGAAGTAACAGAATAGTTTTAATATCAAATCAGGTAAAATGAGCATTTACAGTACCTCCGTTAAGAGACCCGTGACAACAATTCTTGTTTTCGTCGCGTTGATTGTTATAGGTCTTTATTCGCTGACTCAGTTGCCCGTGGATCTTTATCCCGAAATGGAGCTTCCGTTCATCGGGGTCGTTACAACCTACCCCGGAGCCAGTGCATCCGATATTGAAACCAATATAACCAGGCCGATAGAAGATATACTTAATTCCGTCAGCAATCTTAAAGAAATGACATCCACCTCAAGCGATGCGATGTCAGTGATTTTCCTGAATTTTGAATATGGCACAGATCTGGATGAAGCTTCGAATGATATAAGGAGTAACCTCAATTTTCTTGAGGATTATCTGCCTGAGGACAGTGAAAAGCCGACAATCATGAAATTCAATTCAAGTATGATGCCTATCATCTTTTATGCTGTAACAGCAACCGAGAGTTACAGGGGGCTTGAGAAAATACTTGATGAAAGGATAGTTAATCCGCTTAACAGGATAGAGGGTGTCGGATCGGTCAGTCTTGCAGGTGTCCCTGGACGCAAAGTCTATATTGATGTTGATCCGCGGAAGATGGAGGCATACAATCTTTCCATAGAACAGATTGGCAATATCCTGCGGGCTGAAAACATGAATATGCCTGCAGGTTTTATTGAAATGGGCAAGACAGATTATCCGCTGAGGATACAGGGTGAATTCCCCGAGAGCGATATAATGAAGAATATTGTGGTAAGCAGCTATAACGGCAATAATGTTTATCTGAAAGATGTCGCGGAAGTACGTGATACGATACGTGAAACCAAGCTTGACACAAGGATAAATGGTCTTCCGGGAATGACCCTCTATGTTCAGAAGCAATCGGGTGCCAATACTGTCAAGTTGACAAAAGAAATTGAGAAAGCACTCGAGACCTTAAAAAAGGACATTCCGGCAGACGTCAGGATTGAAAAAATATTCGACAGCGCAACATTCATAAAAGATTCAATCAGCAACCTGACTGAAACCTTACTGTATGCAGGAATTTTTGTTGTTCTTGTGGTTCTCTTTTTCCTGGGGAGGTGGAGAGCAACTCTTATAATAATCGTTACAATACCTATATCCCTTATCGTAGCCTTTATCTATCTTTTTATTACCGGAGAGTCGATAAATATAATCTCGCTGACCTCTCTTTCCATTGCGATCGGGATGGTTGTGGATGATGCTATTGTGGTCCTTGAGAATATAACAAAGCATGTTGAACGGGGAAGCCGTCCCCGCGAAGCTGCAATCTATGCCACAAATGAGGTTTGGCTGGCAGTTATTGTTACCACATTAACAGTAGTCGCCGTATTCTTTCCGCTAACATTCGTAAAAGGCCTTACCGGGGTTCTTTTCAAGCAGCTTGGCATGCTGGTTACAATTACAATAGTCACTTCGGTTCTGGCAGCCATTACCCTTACTCCGACAATGAGCGCCCTTCTTCTGAAATGGTATCCAATTAAAAAGGATGCTCCATTCTGGACTTATGACGGAAGTATCAGGAAAGGGCTTAACTGGTTTGACCGTTTTTATGAAAAAACTATTCGCTGGGCACTTCATCACAAAAAAATAGTTTTACCTGCAGCGCTTATCATTTTTATCGGGTCGATGTTGCTCTTTACAGTTATTGACACAGAGTTTTTTCCTGAGGCAGATCAGTCAAGAGTTACTGCAACCATTGAACTGCAGACAGGAACAAGGGTTGATGAAACGTTAAAGACAACCGATAAAACTGACAGGCTGCTTGCGGAAAAATATCCGGAAGTCGAGCTTGTATCCTCTTCAACCGGTACTGACGATCAGGCAGGATTTGAATCGTTATTCAGTGCTGCAGGGACTCATAAGATAACTTACTCCATGAGGCTGGTCCCGATTGAAGAACGCGAAAAGAGTGCTATGGTCCTGGCCGAAGAGATGAGGGCAGATTTTACTAAAATGCCTGAGATAGTGGACTTTACGGTGAGCACAACAGAGAATATGGGAAGCTTTGGAAGTAACACTGTAGATGTGGAGATCTATGGCTATAATATTGCTGCGACAAACACCGTTGCCGAAGAGCTTGCCTCCAGGATAAAGAAGATCGAGGGAGCCAAGGATGTAACCATAAGCAGGGACAAGTCAAAACCGGAACTTCAGATAATTCTCGATCAGAATAAAATGATAACCAGCGGGCTGAATACCGCCATGGTTTCAACAGCAATCAAGAACAGGGTTGGCGGCATGATAGCAACACGTCTCCGGCAGTCAGGTGATGAATATGATGTTGTAGTGCGCTTTAAGGAAGATTCGAGAAGCACACTGACGAACATTCAGAATATAGGTATACCAAATCCGATGGGTCAGCTGATCAGGCTTGGAGAGATTGCAGATATAAAAGAGTACTGGTCGCCGCCCAGCATCATGAGGAAGCGCAGGGAGAGGATAGTAAATGTATCATTTACCCCTTATAAACGGTCACTCACTGAGTTACAGACCGAGGTGCGGAAAGCAATCAGCGAGACAAATATTCCCTCAGGTGTAATGGTTCAGATATCCGGAGCAATCCAGGAGCAAATGGAGGCTTTTATGGATATTGCTTTTCTAATATTAGTGAGCCTCATCCTTGTATATCTGGTGATGGCATCACAGTTTGAGTCGCTAAGGATGCCTTTTATAATAATGTTTTCGATTCCGTTTGCCTTTTCGGGTGTGGCCATCGCCCTGTTCCTCACCAATACCACATTAAGCGTAATTTCGGGTATTGGAGCTGTGATGCTGATTGGTATAGTTGTCAAGAACGCAATTGTTCTGGTCGATTTCATCAATCTCATGCGTGAACGCGGCAACGAAATGTATGAGGCAATTGCAATATCAGGAAGGTCGAGGCTGAGGCCTGTCATCATGACATCAGCTACCACAATACTCGGGATGCTGCCCCTGGCTATGAGCAAAGGTTCGGGTTCCGAGCTTTGGAGTCCCATGGGTATTGCTGTCATCGGAGGACTTGTATTCTCAACACTGGTGACACTTGTCCTGGTACCCGTGGTATATGCAATGTTTGCAAAACATGGTGAGAGAAACAGAACAATTTCCGTCTACTCCGAATTTGACTTTCTGAACGGTAACGGGATTAAAAACAACAAATAAACATCATCTGATGAAAGCAATAATGATAATATATAACCAGGCACATACCGAAAAGGTTGAATTCCTGCTTGACAAACTTGGTATTAAAGGTTACACGTTATGGGAAAATGTACAGGGAAGAGGGACAAATACAGGAGTCCCTCACCTTGGTACACATGCATGGCCTGAAATAAATAAAAGTGTGCTTACCATAGTTGATGATGAAAAAGTTGAACAGATCCTGAACAATGTCAAAAGGATCGATGCAGTCAACTATGAAGTGGGAATCAGGGCTTTCGTGTGGGATGTGCTGCAAACAGTTTAGAAGGCTATTAATTACTGTTAAGACCCGCTCAGGCAGACCGGTAAAGATATTTTCTTCCTGAATTTTCCGGAGTAAATCTGATATATTTTCTTCTCTAAAGAGTTAACAATATCCTTTGTTAATTGTTTTTCATATGTTCCGGAGCAAGGTAGTATTCCGCAAAAACATGATAAATGTCATAGTTTTGCCAGAATCTTTAATAATTGGTTTTCTTCGGCTAAAAATGCAGGGAGGGTAAAAAATGGTACATGACATAATTATAGTTGGAGGAGGTGTGAGCGGCACCGCATTGCTCTATACACTCTCAAAATATACTGATACCGGAAGCATTGGATTAATTGAAAAATATCACGATATCGGTCTGGTCAATTCGGCTTCAACAATGAACAGCCAGACACTTCATTTCGGAGATATTGAAACAAACTATACAGTTGAAAAGGCCAGAAAGGTTAAACGTAGCGCCGACATGGTGATGCGGTATCTTGAGGCAGAAAAGGAGAAAAATTGTGCTGATAATACTTTTATCAAAGTCAGCAAAATGGTCCTGGCAGTAGGAAAGAAACAGGCAGATATTCTCAGAGAAAGATACAGTGTATTCGGTGAATTGTTCCCGAAGCTGCGAATGATCGGGAGAGAAGAGATCGGGAGGCTCGAACCTGCTATTATAAATGGCAGGGATCCAGATCAGGAGCTCCTGGCTCTGGTCACGGAGGATGGTTACACAGTTGATTTCGGAATGCTGAGCCATTCGTTCGTAAAAAACGCGAAAAAATCAAAAAGGGATATTTCAATTTATCTTTCAACCAAAGTATTAAAGATTGAAAAAATCAGCAGAGGATTCAGGATCATCACAAACAGAGGAGAATTCGAGGCTTTATCGGTGGTGGTCTCCGCAGGCAGCCATAGCCTGAAGATAGCGAAATCGCTTGGATATGGAAAGAACTTATCAATACTTTCGATGGCGGGAAGCTTTTATACCGGGCCAAAGGTGCTTAATGGCAAGGTATATACCATGCAGGTCGAGAAGCTGCCGTTTGCGGCTATTCACGGTGATCCCGAGGTCCATGACAGAAACATAACCCGTTTCGGACCTACGGCAAAACCTATTTTCTTCCTGGAGAGGTATAAGTACTCGTCATTTTTCGATTACTGGAAAACCTTCGGCCTGGGTCTGAAACCTGTCAGGAGCATCCTGAAGATATCATCGGATAAAGTTATTTTCAGATACCTGCTTAAAAATGTTGTTTATGATTTCCCGTTTATCGGCAAACGTTCCTTCCTTAAAGAGATCAGGAAAATTGTTCCTGAGGTTAAGCTCAGGGAAATAACATTTGCCAGGAAGATCGGCGGCACCAGACCGCAGATAATAAATAACACGACAAGAAAACTTGAAATGGGAGAAGCCAAAATTACAGGTGAAAGAATAATCTTCAATATCACTCCTTCGCCCGGTGCCTCAACCTGTCTTGGGAATGCCTATGAAGATACAATAAAGCTGATGGATTTTCTGGATAATAAGTTTTCTTTTAACAGGGAGCAG
This sequence comes from Bacteroidales bacterium, assembly GCA_015712185.1. Taxonomy (GTDB): domain Bacteria; phylum Bacteroidota; class Bacteroidia; order Bacteroidales; family VadinHA17; genus LD21. The sequence goes on along the minus strand of JADDYF010000177.1, from coordinate 6,452 downwards.
TTTGAGCACGATCTTGTTAATCTGCCGGATGAAAATCTGCCACGGGAACCAGTGCGGAAAAAGATACGTGTCGTGGAACGAAAGTAAAATAAAGGAAGGTAATTTATCAGAACACTGCACTGTAAAATACTATTACAATGATTCTCAATGTTGAACTCATAAAATCGTTTTACAAGGAGCTTCCGTCGAAAATATCCCGGGCACGGGATCTTACCGGAAGACCTTTATCGCTTACAGAAAAGATCCTGTACAGTCATCTGTTCAATAAAGACTCACGGATTGCCTTTAAGCGGGGGACTGATTATGCAGAGTTCGCTCCTGACCGTGTAGTGATGCAGGATGCCACAGCCCAGATGACATTACTTCAGTTCATGATGGCTGGAAAGACAAGGTCGGAAGTCCCTGCATCGGTTCACTGTGATCACTTAATTATGGCAAAGACGGGTTCAACACCTGATCTCGATACAGCTCTGGTTACAAACAAGGAGGTTTACGATTTTCTGAGCTCAGCTTGTGACAAATATGATATTGATTTCTGGGAGCCGGGTTCAGGAATAATTCATCAGGTAATTCTGGAAAACTATGCATATCCGGGAGGAATGATCATCGGCACTGATTCCCATACAGTCAATGCCGGAGGGCTGGGAATGATAGCAATAGGAGTCGGCGGAGCCGAAGCTGTTGATGTGATGTCGGGGATGGCATGGGAGCTCAAATTCCCGAAACTGATCGGAATACATCTGAAAGGACGACTGAATGGCTGGACATCAGCCAAGGATATAATTCTGAAAGTTGCCGGAGAGCTTACGGTGAAGGGTGGAACAGGATGCATAATTGAATATTTTGGAGAAGGCGCCAGGTCTCTCTCATGTACAGGCAAGGCAACGATCTGCAATATGGGAGCCGAAGTGGGAGCTACCTGCTCAATTTTCGGCTATGACGAATCGATGGCAAGATATCTGTCATCCACCGGCAGGCGGGAGGTAGCTGATCTTGCTGATGTTTTCAGGAACTATCTTACATCCGATCCTGAGGTTTATTCCAATCCTGCAAGGTATTTTGACCAGGTTATTGAGATCAACCTCTCAGAACTGGAACCATATATCAACGGACCCTTTACACCCGATCTGGCAACCCCGGTTTCGAAAATGAAGGAAACAGCGGAAAAGAACGGCTGGCCAAAAAAAATTGAGGTGGGTCTTATCGGATCTTGCACGAACTCTTCGTATGAAGACCTTTCAAGGGCTGCTTCAGTAGCAAAGGATGCTCTTGAAAAGAAACTGGTCATCAAATCGGAGTTTACCATTACACCAGGGTCAGAACAGATAAGATCCATAGCAGAAAAGGACGGATACCTTGATATTTTCGAAAAGATCGGCGGTAAGGTGTTTGCAAATGCCTGCGGACCTTGTATAGGCCAGTGGGAACGTGAAGGTGCAGACAAAAAGGAGGTTAACACCATTGTGCATTCATTTAACAGAAATTTTGCCAAGAGGACTGACGGCAATCCAAATACCCACGTTTTTGTTGCTTCACCCGAAATAGTAACTGCCCTGACCATTGCAGGGGATCTTACATTTAATCCACTGTCGGATGAACTGACAGATGTTAACGGCAGTAAGGTAAAGCTGAGCGAACCGTATGGAGCCGAGCTGCCGCCGCGAGGATTTGATACCAGGCCAGCCGGCATTCAGAAGCCGTCAGAAAACAAAGACGGGATTGGGATAATTATCATGCAAGGTTCCGACAGACTTCAGGCGCTGGAACCTTTCCCGGAGTGGGACGGAAGTGATCTGACAGGACTTCATCTGCTCATAAAGGCCAGGGGTAAATGCACCACCGATCATATTTCCATGGCCGGTTTCTGGCTCAAATACAGAGGACATCTTGAAAATATATCAGCCAACTATATGATCGGGGCCGTTAATTTCTTCAATGACCAGGTAAACAGTGTCTTCAATCAGCTGAATGAGAAATATGAACCAGTCCCCCGCGTTGCTGCAGATTACAAAAGATCAGGAATCGGATCTGTCGTTGTCGGAGAGGAAAACTTCGGAGAGGGTTCCTCGAGAGAACATGCAGCAATGGAACCGCGCTTTCTGAATATCAGAGCCATTATTGTAAAATCTTTCGCACGCATTCATGAAACAAACCTTAAGAAGCAAGGACTTCTTGCACTGATTTTCGCAGATAAGGATGACTTTTTAAAGATACAGGAGAAGGACAGGATCGATATCACAGGCCTGAGTGATTTTACACCGGGAAAACAGCTGACGGCGATCCTGCATCATTCTGATGGATCAGATGAGGCAGTCCCTTTAGATCATTCATATAATAAAGCGCAGATAGACTGGTTTAAAGCCGGAAGTGCGCTTAATCTGATCAGGGATAAAAGTCAGAAAATAACCAGGACAGTATAAAAACCGGATTCTGCAAAACAACAGGTCATTGCAGTATTTGAAAACATTTTAACCGAAACATGGAAGGCAGCAGTATCAGGATTGAAAACGGGAAGCTTGCTGTTCCCGATAACCCGGTAATACCATTTATTGAAGGTGACGGAACCGGCCGTGATATATGGAAAGCCTCAGTCAGGATATTCGACGAGGCCGTCAAAAGCATTTTCAGAGGTAACAAGCAGGTTGTCTGGAAGGAGGTTCTTGCGGGAGAGAAATCATTTAAAGCCAGTGGAAACTGGTTACCTGAAGAGACCATAGCAGCATTCAGGGAATATCTTGTTGGCATAAAGGGTCCATTAACAACTCCGGTAGGAGAAGGAATGCGTTCGCTGAATGTGGCATTGCGGCAGGAACTGGATTTATATACCTGCTACCGGCCGGTAAGATATTTCAACGGAGTTCCAAGCCCTGTAAGGAATCCCGAGAATGTAAATATGCACATATTCAGGGAAAATACTGAAGACATTTATGCCGGGATAGAATTCATGAACGGAACTCCCGAAGCTGAAAAGGTCAAAAGGTTCCTTATGACGGAAATGGGAGTAAAAAATATAAGGTTTCCCGGGACTTCATCAATAGGCATTAAACCTGTATCGGTTGAAGGTACAGAACGTCTTGTAAGACGCGCTATAATATTTGCCCTTGAAAGGAATCTTCCGTCCGTTACCCTGGTTCATAAAGGCAATATAATGAAATTCACTGAAGGGGCTTTTATGAAATGGGGATATGCACTTGCCGAAAGAGAATTCGGCGACAAGGTATTTACTTGGAACCAGCACAGGCAGATAATCCGGAAAGATGGAGAGAAGGCAGCAGATGACTCTCTGAGTGATGCAGCTGCCTCCGGAAAGCTGATAATAAAGGATGTAATTGCAGATTCATTCCTGCAGCAGATACTTACCAGGCCGGCAGAATACTCGGTTATTGCAACCCTGAACCTGAACGGTGATTATATCTCGGATGCCCTGGCTGCGATTGTAGGGGGAATCGGTATAGCTCCTGGTGCAAATATAAATTTCGAGACCGGTCACGCGATATTTGAAGCGACACATGGTACAGCACCCAGGTATGCCGACCAGGATAAAGTCAATCCGGGATCAGTTATAATATCAGGAGCTCTTATGTTCGAATATATCGGCTGGAATGAGGTTGCAGGAAAGATATATTCGGGTCTTGAAAAAACAATTAAGAACAGGCTGGTTACTTATGATTTCCACCGGTTGATGGATAATGCGACACTTTTAAAAACATCTGAATTTGCAGATGCAGTAATCTCAAATATTTAGCACATAAAAATCAAACACTATGGAACAAAATAATTACATTCAGAAGCTGGAGGACAGAGTAAGAGAATCGTGCCAGATCGATACACCGCTGTTTGAAAAGTATGACGTAAAACGCGGGCTCCGGAATAATGACGGAACAGGCGTCCTGGTCGGATTAACTAATATCTGTGATGTTATCGGTTATAAGAAAGAGGATGGCAAAGTAATGGCAATCCCCGGTAAACTGCTTTACAGAGGCATTGAGATTGAAGATATTACAAAGGGATTTCAGGAAGAGAAACGGCACGGCTTTGATGAGACTGTCTTCCTTTTGCTGACCGGCCACCTGCCTTCAAAGGATGAACTGAAGGAGTTCTCCGAATACATGGCGTCATTAAGATCATTACCTGATGATTTTGTCAAAGACATGATTTTATCAATGAAAGGGAAAGATGTACTCAACATCCTTGCCAGGTCGGTACTGGGATTGTACATTCTCGATGATAATCCTGATAACATATCCCTGCCCAACATGGTCAGGCAATCGTTGAATATCATTGCAAAGTTCCCGACCATTGTCGCATACTCATATCAGGCATTGAGACACCTTTACCAGGGAAAGACCTTATCTATCCGTCATCCCAGACCTGAACTCACTCCGGCCCAGAACTTCCTTTATCTGATCAAGGGAAACAATCAAGGCTTTTCGAGGCTTGAAAGCGATCTCCTCGACCTGATGCTTGTCCTGCATGCTGAGCACGGAGGGGGTAACAATTCATCATTTACAGTAAGGGTTACAAGTTCTTCAGAAACGGATATTTATTCTGCAGTGACCTCTGCCATCGGTTCCCTGAAAGGACCATTACACGGCGGGGCAAATGTCAGAGTTCTGGAAATGATGGAGAATATAAAGGCAAATGTAAGTGACTGGACCAGTGAAAAGGAGGTGACGGAATACCTTCTGAAAATATTGAATAAGAAAGCAAATGATTTTTCGGGAAAGATCTATGGGATAGGGCATGCGGTCTACACAATTTCTGATCCCAGGGCTGCGATCCTGAAGGCAAAGGCGAGGGAGCTGGCGATAGAAAAAGGACGGCTTGACGAATTTGAGCTTTATTCGCTGGTTGAAAGACTTACTCCAGAAGTGTTCAGAGTGTTCAAAGGAGAAAGATCGGCAAAAGTAGTCTGTATTAACGTCGATTTCTATTCAGGTTTTGTTTACTCCTGTCTTGATATTTCACAGGAGCTGTACACACCCTTATTTGCTATTGCAAGAGTTTCAGGATGGTGTATCCACCGGATTGAAGAGCTTACCTTTTCTGCAAAAAGGCTCATACGTCCTGCTTTTAAATATGTGTATGGCGATCAGAAATATGTTCCGCTGGACAAAAGGATCAATAATTGAATAATCTAATATCAGAAATCATGAATTATGAACCGAAAGACAATATCATGGTCAGAGCTTATGACCTGCTTCTCGAAGGGGAGCTTCAGGAAGTAACTGAGCTTCTTGAGGGAAAGATGAAGAGAGAACCGGAAAATGTCCACATAATGATGGAGCTGGCAGGTATCTATTATATACTTTGCGAGCTGAACAAGGCGATCGCCCTGTATGAGAAAATACTGACTCTGAGACCCGGAAGTCCCTATGTTTTATATAAACTGGGAGTCAGTTTGTACAGGTCAACGCACTTTTCGAAGGCGGCCGAGGTGTTCACTAAAATAATCGATTCGGGCAAATACCTTCCGATGACCTACCTGTGGCTTGGCTTAAGTTATTATCATCTGGGGAAGGAAGAAAAAAGCATAGAATCTTACAGGAAGCTTATCGAATACGGACCGGAGACTGTAATGGCAAATTATTATATGGGAATTGCACTGAAAGCTTCTGGCAAATATGATGAGGCAATTTCATTTTTTAAGAAGCTGTTAAATCAGGCAGACGACCACGTATCGGCACTGTATCATCTGGGAAGGGCGCATATGCAAAGCTTTGATTATGAAAGCGCAAAGAAATATTTCAAAAAAGTTATAGATCTTGATCCGGATAATGCCAATGCAATGAGCATGCTTGATTTTCTTGTTTCGGTCTAAAACAAGAACTGGCAGGAATAATCAGTGTGGATATCCTGCCAGTTCTTCAGAGTCTGACACTTCTATTCTTCCTCTTCCTCTTCTGTGTAGGCTTTAATTACAGCTTCCTGGACGTCGCCGGGAACCTGTACATATTCTGCAAATTTCATTGTATATATAGCGCGCCCGCCTGTTATCGAACTTAATGCGGTAGAGTATTTGTTCATTTCAGCCAGTGGCACTCTGGCTTTAATAACTTCAAATCTCTTTTCGCTCGACATACCCAGGACCATTCCGCGCCGGCCCTGGAGGTCGCTTATTACATCGCCCATACGGTCGGAAGGAACCATTATTTCAACCTCATAAACAGGTTCGAGGATCCTTGGACCTGCATTTTTGAATGCAATACTGAAGGCATTACGGCCTGCAAGCCTGAACGATATCTCGTTTGAGTCAACGGGGTGCATCTTGCCGTCATAAACATACACTCTTATATCACGTGCATAGGAGCCTGTAAGCGGTCCGACTTCCATCTTTTCCATAATACCTTTCAGGATTGCAGGCATGAACCTGGCATCAATAGATCCGCCTACGATGCAGTTACAATAAATAAGCTTGCCGCCCCAGTCAAGGTCAATTTCATCCTTCCCTC
>JADDYF010000166.1 GCA_015712185.1 Bacteroidales bacterium | reverse complement strand
CGTTTTCATAACCGGGCTTGTGTGAGGTAAGGGAAAAACTATAGAAATGATTTCCGGTCTGCAGATACTCATTTCCAAGACTGTGGCAGCTTCTGCGGGAAGCCAGAAGGATTGGCTGGAGAAGAAGCGCCTCCGGAGAAAGTCCTGTAGGATCAATATAGTCAGCAACTGCGGTACTGGAACTCAGGGTAACGCCAAACCTGTCATCCGAAGCACCTATCCAGTTCTCAATGCCACGGGGATGAACTTCGGAACATTTTGTTATGTACCTTTCACCGGCAGCACCTGCTATCTCATCTCTGCCAACTTCAAGAACACCGAATGGTACTTCATAGTAAACCTTCCCGTTCCTCATATTCAGAGGCAGACCAAAACGATATTCCCTGTAAAGGACGCCTTCCCAATTCAGCAGAGATATCTCAAAATTGATCTTCTTGAGGTTATTATATACTATTAAATGGTTCTCCACAACAGCATTCCTGATTTGCTGCCTCATTGTATATGCCGTAAAAACTGGTCCGGCATCTTCAATTTCCCACAAGGATGAATAATTTGATACTTTATCAAATCCCTCCATTTCCGGCTGTTGGATGTCTGCAAATTCTCCGGCTCCGTTACCGACAGATTTCATTGTAAAAACATCCCCGCCAAGAATATTTTTACAATTCAGTAGCTCAACATTCAGCTCCTTGTCAAAAATGCTCTTAACACCGCCCGCTGCAAGCTCAATTTTAAAAAATGTTGTTTCAATTTCATTCCTGTCAAATTTCTGTATAACCTGGATATCACTCAGAGGTAACACATAAAATGTTTTGTATCCTGTTGATGGAACTCCCTGTGCAATGAAAGTGGCACGGATCTTTTTAAGACTTTTGTCATTATATCTTTCAATACCTGTAACCTGGACCGGGACATCCTGACCTGAGGCTTCAACAAGCTTTATATCAAATGCCTGACCCGGGTCAAAGCCGATGATAAAAGTGACTGGATCACCACGTTTCCACGACAGGCTGTTAAAAACGATAACCGGAATACCCTTTCTGCGATTTAATTTTATTTTTGATGCAATGCTCTTCAACGCTTCATCGGTAATCGATCTGGCATCGCTGAGAGCTTTTTCAAATTTCCCGAGGAAGATCGCATCTGTTGATTCGCCCCCTTTCCCTCCCCATCCATGATCGGGGTAGATCTTTGATTCCCATGCTTCATTTAGCCTGGCTTCAGGGTAGTTCCGGAAGGTTCCCTGCAAAAGAGCATCTATCGTGCTGAATTTTTCAGCTATTGTCATCATAATATCTCCTTCACGTGATGCTTTTAATGCCCATTCGTGCGATGGTCCATGTATATAAAGCCATACAGCCGGACGCTCGCCAGTTATCTTTTTCAGATTCTGACTCGACTTGACAATTTTATTAATGAACTCAGGCGTGGTGGAAAGTCTTAATTCAGGCAACTTGAGACTTACTAGTCTGCCCTGCGGATCAGTGTATCCTGTCAGATTATTCCATCCAGAAATCAACCTGGAGTAATCCTTAGCAGGACTCATATCCCAGTCAGAAAGGACCGGGATGACAGGTTTTGCTTCTGTTTTATCATTATAATCCGTGCCCCAGTATAATGACTTCATGGCAAGCATGTCAGCCGCTTCCTCAAATTCCTTACTTAAAAAACCAAAGTCCTCAGCATAGTGTCCTGGTGAATATGCATTGACATAGGAACCATCAGGGCTGTACCATCTGTAGACACCTTTTTCATGGCGCGACATAACAAGCTTATTTGTTCCTGACTTTGCCATGATCTGTGCCATCTGCATCGTTCTTCCCGGGACATCAGGATTCCAGTATGTATCGGGAAAATACCCGTCAAGATTCTCTTTCACCCAGCGGGCACCGAGATAGAACTGCCGAATAAGAGATTCCCCGCTGTACATTTCTTCATAAGGCATCTGGTAGGTTGATCCGCAGGATAACCTGCCGTCTTTAAGCATTCTGATGATCTCTGCCTTTGACCCGGGATGACGCCCGATATATTCTTTAATCATCAGTACATCTTCTATATCGAACCTGTATCCGGGGTCCCTCGATGCTGCTTTCAGCAAGGGTGTCATAAGCATTGTATCCCTCTCCAGAATGCACTTTTCCAAAAAATCCATCCACGCCAGATCCTGATGGCTTGAATTCATAAGAAGTATTTCACCCGAGTTCAGCTGCGATAGGGAAAGCTTCAAAATATTCTCTGTCGGGAATTTTTGTGGATCTGCCTGTTTTGTTTTAATACCGGTTTGTGCCTGGAGATTCTCCGTTTCCTGGCAGATTACAGCATGTTGAACAAAAACCAGCAGGCTAACAAGCATCACTCTGTTTATACTCATCTATAATTCGTTATTTATTTGTTACTGGATTTTATTTCTTATAAGATTGCAGGAGTATTGCAATTTCTTTATGCCCGTTTTTAACAGCAAAAGCCTGTGCATCATCGCCGTCAACATCTTTCAGCTCCGGATTTGCCCTGAATGAAAGCAGTACCTTCACCACATCCATATGCCCCTCAGCTGCTGCATACATCAGGGCGGTGAAATGCTCTTCGGCATCTGCCAGATCAGGTGCTGCCTCATGATCAAGAAGCAACTTAACAGCAGCCGGATTTGGCCCTGATGAGGCCATCATCAAGGCTGTCCGCCCGTAATTATCACGCAGATTGACCTGTGCCCCTCTTTCGATGAGTTTTTTCAGGATCTCGGTATGTCCGTTAAAAGCAGCATACATCAGTGCTGTGCGGCCATCCTCATCCCGGATATCGACATCGAAACCCCCGTTCAGTAACTTGATTACCTGGTTTATCTGGCCGTTCAACGCAGCCTCATGAAAGGAAATGATCACCGCAGCTGTATCTGCTGCCTGAACTTCACCGGTAACAGGATTTTCAACTCCCTTTTTGCTTTCGCTCCTGGTATTACAACCTGTAAAAGCTATAAGAAGGATGGATAAAACAACAGCAATGGCTGTCTTATATTTCATTGATCTTCAGTAGAATAATACTATAATCAACTTCATTAGGATTTAAATGGCATTCTGAAGGGCAAGAAAGAGGCCTCTGTAGCATTTCATAAATTCCACAGGTTCACAGCTTACCCTTCCGACTTCGGCATTGCAATAACCGCTGTATCCCGAATCTGAGAGCAGCTTAAAAAGCTGGCGGTACGGATAGGATGGATCGTGGAGATCATGCATGTGTACTCCTTTAATAAGGTCTTTAACCGAATTGAAGTGGTAAGCCAGGCCTTCACCTTCTGTGTCGGATGCATCACAATTCCAGTTCACATAAACATAAGGACTCTGTGAATAGTCAATGATCTTTTTGATGACTGCCACAGAATTTGTTCCCTGTCCATGCACGCATACCCTGATCTCGATGCCATAACTGTTTGCATAGCTTCCCACCTCAGCCAGCGCTTTTCCTATCTGTTCCATGGTCTTTTCACGGTCCGCCCCGTTGGGAAATGCATTGGGAAAGACCCTGATGCCGGTGGCTCCTACGTCCCTGGCAAGGAGTATATATTCCTTTGTACCTTCAATATTCTTTTTAAGCTCAGCCTGGTCGGGAGAATGGTACTGGAAGGCACTGGCCAGGCTTATTGTTTCGAGCGGCGAATCTATAAATCGCTTCTTGACATCAGCCCTCTGCGAGGGAGTAAGCGTTACCTCAACACCGTGAGCATGGGTTGTTCTCAGCTCAACAGACTGGAATCCCGTTTCAGTACAGTTCTTGATTATCGTTTCAATATTCCAGTCCCTGCCCAGAAGATAGGTCATCAATCCTATTTTCAAAGGATTGGTGTTAAGGGTGATCCCGGATTCCTGTTTCTGCTGAATTACTGAAGTTGCTGCACAGCCGGGTATTACTGCTGCTGTGCCTGCAATTACTGAGCTTTGAAGGAATTTTCTTCTTGAGAGTTTGTTTTTCATATTATTTATACGATGGCTTATGTAACTAAAGGAAGCTTCCATGGAGCCCTGTAAGTCGGGGTCAGGTATCTGTTGGCATCAGTGTCGTTGGTAAACCTTGTACCATTCCATACAAGCTTTTTGCCAGTCCTGTAGGCAATATTCCCAAGATGCGAGAATTTCGCAATATGTGCAGCAGTCTCAACGCTTGCATTTGTATTCCTGTTGCGGCTGGCAATGCAATCGAGATGGTTCTTCACATGGTTTCTCAGCCCCTGTCCTGTTCCCTTTGACAGAGGAACTGCTTCCATGCGGGCTTTCCTGTTGACAACCTCAGGTAACACCTCCCACCCGTTACGGTCGACGACTAGCGTTCCGTTTTCGCCAACAAAGCCCAGACCGTGATTCCGGCCATAAGCTCCGTCATCAATACCTATGGCATGATCCCAGAAGATATTGAAACCATCGAATTCATATAAGGTCTGGAGAGTGTCGGGAGTTTCGCATGCATCATCGGGATATCCGTATTTTCCTCCCATAGCCATGATGGATTTTGGAGCAGTGACATTCATTCCGAACAATGCAAAATCGAGCAGATGTACACCCCAGTCGGTCATCAGTCCGCCAGCGTAATCCCAGAACCAGCGGAATGTAAAATGAAACCTGTTACGGTTGAAAGGGCGTTTTGTGGCAGGTCCGAGCCACATATCATAATCCACACCTGCCGGAACAGGTTCGTCAGGCTTCACAGGTATGCTCGGACACCATCCCTGGTATGAGAATACCCTGACAAGCCTGATCTTCCCAAGTTTTCCGGACCTTATATAATCAACGGCATCAAGCCAGTGAGGATCGCTTCTCTGCCATTGCCCTACCTGAACCACGGTATTATACTTCTGAGCTGCTTTTACCATCAGGTTGCACTCTTCAATGGTGTTGCCCAGCGGCTTCTCACAAAATACATCCTTGCCGGCCTCGCATGCTGCGATCATTTGCAGGCAATGCCAGTGATCGGGTGTCCCTACTATTACAAGGTTAATATCCTTATTATCAATTAGCCTGCGCCAATCGCCATAGAGGTTTGCCGGTTTCTTCCCCCGGATCTTTTCAACGGCTGCCGCTCTGGCGTTAAGGACTGACTCATCAATATCGCAAAGCGCTATACACTCTACCTGGGGATTTTCCAGAAATGCTCTCAGGTCGCTGAAGCCCTGCCCGTTGCATCCTATTACACCAACATTGATCCTGTCGCTCGGCGGCGAACCGATTATCCTGCCGGATATAGACGGAGCCAGCCCCAGACCTGCGGTCATTATAGCCGTATTCCTTACAAATGTCCTTCTTGTGCTCATAATTATTATTTTACTGAGAATCTATAGATAGTCTGTGATTTAAATGTTTCGCCCGGATTCAGAAGAGTTGACGGAAACTCCGGATGGTTCGGGCTATCCGGATAATGCCCTGTTTCAAGACATAAGCCTGTGCGGTGGTTATATGGTTTGCCGCCATGACCGATCATACGCCCATTCAGGAAATTACCTGTATAAAACTGAACACCCGGCTGATCGGTGATCACTTCCATCAGCCGTCCGCTGACAGGCTCATATACTGTTGCATCAACCTCTTCCTTGTTGTCGAGTACAAACGTATGATCATAACCTTTCCCAAGTAACAGCTGCTCATAATTTTCACCTATTCTTTCTCCTACTGTATGAGGTGTTGTGAAATCAAATGGGGTTCCCTCGACCGGCCTGAGTTCACCAGTAGGTATCAGTGTTGAATCGACAGGTACGAACCTCGAAGCTTTGATAACCATCTGGTGATCGAGGATATCGCCGTTACCGGCACCATGCAGGTTGAAATATGCATGGTTTGTGATATTAAGCACGGTCTTTTTATCAGTCGTACATGTATAGTCAATAACGATCTCGTTGTTATCAGTCCATGTATAGACCACATTAATATCCATATTTCCCGGGTAACCTTCCTCCATATCAGGACTTTTCAGTGTGAATACCGCAGTCGGGACCTTTGATTTCCCGCCGTCTTCTGTATTCCATACTGCACTGTGCCATCCTCCCGGTCCGCCGTGAAGGGAGTTCGGTCCGTTATTCAGGGCTAACGAATATTCCACACCGTCGAGAGTGAATTTTCCTTTTGCAATCCTGTTGGCATATCTCCCCACAACAGATCCGAAATATGGATCACCTTTAATCATCGACTCGAAAGTGTCAAATCCAAAAGTGACATTTTCTTTATTCCCGTTCCTGTCGGGAACCTCAATCCATGTGATCCTTGCGCCGAAGTTGGTAAGTTTGATAATGTTACCTTTCTTATTCGTAAGGGTCAGGAGGAATACATCTTTTCCCTTATGGGTTCCGATAAGTTCTTTTTTAACCATTTCTTTAGTTTTTGCTGATTGATTGCAGGCCGAAAACCATGCAGCTGCTGCAATCAGGGTTAGTGATAATAAAAGAGTTCTTTTCATATTATAAATGAATTAAATTAATTTCCTCCCTCAGCCAGGAGCTGAAGCTTATAAGTGAATGTTGCAGGAGCCGCATAAACAGTATATTTGGGCAGGGGCCTTGGTCCGCAGGCTGCTGTTCCTACACCGAGTGTACGGTAATTGATGCAAAATACTGTCGAAGAGCTTTTAGGCAGATCGATCCTGTATTCCACCTTATCCATTTCCTCATCGCTGTAAGGAAGCATTGAGACCTGAAGAAGAGTGGTGTCACAGACAGCTTTTATACCCAGCCCGTTATTGTTTGTCAGGGAAGCCCACCTTATATCCTCGTGGTTGCCGCATTCCATTGGTTTCTCGTAAGGGGTAAGCTGTTCTTTAACCGTGCTCCTGTATAACCCTACATCAAAACCTCGTTTCCTGTCTGCATAATTCTCCATTGGTCCGCGGCCGAAATATGCTACCCTGTCAAACTGCTTATCAAGGAACAGCCTTACACCCAGGTGAGCAACAACCTGCTGAGGATTACTTGAATTAAATGTATTGACAGCCGTGATTAAACCATTGCCTGATATCCTGTAAACAACATCGTGATTAACTGTAAAATTGTTACTCCCTACAGCTGTCATCCTGGCTGAAATCTCGATTTCTGACTGGGATTTCTGCTGGACATTCACAGCCTGAGTAGTCCATTTCAGCTCACGCAGTCCCGACGAAACCCAGGTTCTGTCAGCCCACATATCATCGTTGCGATGCGGAGCCCTCCATAGGTGAAGCCGGGGACCGCCGTTTTTCATCAGAATATTGACGCCTTTCTTCTCAAGTGCAGAGAAAGTCCCTGAAGTCATATCAAATACAATCCTGAAATCTGCTCCGGTAATTATAATCTCTTTCTCATTCTGACTCATTGTAACCTGCCCTGCTGCAGGCGCTGCTTTGACAGTCGGCTGCAACGGCAATTCGAATTGTTCTGCTGCCAGCTCGAAACCTTTCCTGGCCCACAATTCGTCCTTTGCCAGAACGAAGGAAATCCTGAGGAAACACTCTGTTCCCTCTGTAACAGCCGGTATCTTATACGGTATGGTAACAAGCGCTTCTCTTCCGGATTCAACAGGAGGGAGATTAAATTCGCCTCCGGAGATCTCTTTCCCGTCCTGACTCAGGGTCCAAGCTGCTGTAAAACCATTGAGATTAATGAACTGGTATTTATTATGAACCAGGAATTGTCCTTTCATCAGATCCTCAGGGGTGACTTTTATCCACTGGTAAACCTTTTTCATCTCCGGATAATGCGGCTTCAGGGATCTGTCGGAGGCGACAACACCTTTATGAATAAAATACCTGTCGTTCGGGAATTCTCCGAAACCTCCGCCGTAAGCAATAATCGGGTGGTCCGGGTTACGCTTGTTGTATATTCCCTGATCCTGCCATTCCCAGATTGCGCCACCGAGAATTGTTTCATACTTGTCAAAAACATCATTGTATTCGCCTATCGCACCCATTGAATTGAACATCGCATGGGCATATTCGCACATGTAGAACGGCTTTTTGAAAGATGTATCATTTGCAATGCGTTCCACTTCAGCTACCGCAGTGTACATACGGCTGTCGAGATCAGCCGGGTTATTCCTTCCGATGCCAAAACCTTCATAATGGACAGGACGTGTATTATCGATAGCTCTTACAGCGCTCATGGCAGCTCTGAAGTTTGTTCCTCCCCTGCCATTTTCATTTCCCAGCGACCAGATGATGATCGACGGATGATTCTTGAAGTTCTCGGTGTTTGCCACATTTCTGTCGGTTATTGCAGCTTTCATCCTTGGCTCCTCATCAAACTTGCCTGCAAGACCGTGACATTCAACATTAGCTTCTCCTACAAGCCAGATACCCCATTCATCGCACAGCTCGTACCACCTCGGGTCATCCGAATAATGGCTGGTCCTTACATGATTGCAGTTGCCCTGCTTCAGGAGCTCAAGATCGCGTATCATCTGTGCTTCAGTAACTGCATGACCAACATCGGGCCAGTTCTCATGGCGGTTTGCTCCCTTAAGCTTGATGGGCGTGCCATTTACCAGGAATATCCTTCCCTTCACTTCGATCTCCCGGAAACCTGTTCTTGACGACATCGTTTCAGCTACTTTTTTCCCGTTCATCAGTGTCAATACTGTCGTATATAATTTTGGCGTTTCAGCAGTCCATTTTTCAGGATTCTGGACACTGAATGACAGCTTTACCAGCGTCTCCTCTCCAGGTTTCAGGGCCGGGACAGTTCCTGATGCCTGAGCCGACGGAAGGGGAGTTGAGCCATTGTAGAGTGTGGCAGTGAGCTTTGCGGCTTTTACCGGCTTGATTCCATAGTTTTTCACTTTAGCAGTAACCTCAACCACTGCGTTCCTGTACTGATCATCAAGGTCGGTCTTGATAAAGAAGTCGCGTATATGCTGCTGAGGTGCGCTCCATATTGTAACATTACGAAATATCCCGCTCAGACGCCACATATCCTGATCTTCGAGATAGCTTCCGGTTGTATATCTGTAAACCTCAACGGCAATCATATTCTTACCGGGCTTTACATATTTCGTAATGTTAAATTCTGCTGCATTCCGGCTGTTTTCACTGTATCCTGCTTTCTCGCCGTTCACCCAGACAAAAAAACCGGCATCAACGCCATCAAAGTTCAGGAAGATCTGTCGTCCTTTCCATTCTGCAGGCACCTCAAAATCGCGCCGGTAGCTGCCCACAGGGTTTCTTTCCTCATACGCGGTATAGTTTTTCGGCGGAAGTGACATCACCGATGGGAAGTCTCTGCGGAAGGTATATCCCAGATTTCTGTAATAAGGAGTTCCGTAGCCAAGAAGCTGCCAGTTCGAAGGAACCGGGATCTCTTTCCATGATGAGACATCATAGGTCGTTTTATAAAAATCGACAGGGCGTGCCTGCGGCCACGATACCCAGTGAAACTTCCACATGCCGTTGAGGCTTCTGCAGAATGAGGATGCATGCCTCCTGGCGGCAAGAGCTTCATTAAGATTTGCATACGGCATAAGGGTTGCATGAGCCGGTTCCTTGCTGACAGCAAAACACTCCGGGTCCTGAATTTCGGGAGGTATCGGTGCTCCTCCCAGTGAATCTTTAAGCGAAGCTACCTGTGCGTCGGCTGACCTGCCAGAAACAAAGAAAGCCACGCATAACATTGCAATTAGTGTAATATTTTTCATCTTTCAACAGTGTTGTGTTATTTAACTTATTTTGATCCTTATTTCTTCCTGATAACTGTCCTGGTACCATCATATATCGCTGAAGCATGTGGTGCGGCATAGGGATTAAAAGGCACCGGTCTCTCCCCGCTGATCCAAATAACCCTGAACGTCCGCGATTTCAGCATCCCGTTAAATTCACCATTGCGATCACCTATTGTAAGCTCACCCGTGGTATCATTATAGCTGAATTTTATTGTGCTGCACGCCCCCTGTTCATAGTTATAATTTACTCCCTCATCCTCATAAAGCGTGAAAGCACAGTCTTTTCCGCAATAGACATACAGTGTCAGCGGATCCGCCGGCTTCTCATCAGTATATTGAATTTCCGGTCCTGACGGAAGTATCGTGCCTTCCTTTACGAAAAGAGGTATCCTGTCATAAGGTGCATCAGCGGTTATTTTCTGTCCACCCTTTAAATATTTACCGGTATAGAAGTTGTACCATCCGCACGATTCCGGGAGGTATACTTCGCGGGTCCTGGCCCTGTACCTGTATACCGGAGCGACAAGCAGCGAAGGACCGAACATATACTGGTCGCTGATGTTTGTTACATTTTTGTCACTTCCGAAATCCATGACCATGGCACGCATGATCGTGTAATCGTTGAAATATGTCAGTCCTGCCAGGGAATAGATATACGGCATCAGATAATACCTCAGCTTATCGTAATAAACCATGCTTTCATATGCAGGATGCCCTTCGGGTGAAATATTGAAGACCTCGCGAAACGGAAATTGCCCGTGGCTGCGGAATAACGGACAGAATGACCCGAACTGATACCACCGGGTATTCAGTTCTCTCCATTCATCAAGGTCGGGAGAGCCTTCTTTTGTCCTGGTATAGCGGTTTTCCACACAGAATCCTCCGATATCCATTGTCCAGTAAGGTATTCCCGAAAGAGAATAGTTCAGTCCGGCAGGTATCTGGGCTTTCATATCTTCCCATCGCGTGCCTATATCGCCACTCCATGTGGCCGTGGAATAACGCTGCAGTCCCGAAAATCCTGATCGGGTCAGCTGGAAGACACGTTTATCGGGATCTACAGCCTGTTGCCCTTCGAATATGGCTTTTGCATTCATCAGCGCATAAGTGTTGAAGTATTTGACGGAAGGCCCGAGAGCAGTCGGTGTTGACAGCAGCTTCCTGTATTCAATGCCTGCATTCGATAAAATGTCAGGTTCTGAAGCATCCATCCACCATGCATCAAATCCCTTTGTATAAATATGTTCTCTTATCTGGTTCCAGAAGAGTTCCCTTGCTCCCCGGCTGTAAGGATCATAAAAGGAGCCTATATAACCTTTCCCTATCCAGTCTCTGATGCTGTCATTCACTGCCTGGCGGTACATCCATCCATTCCTGTCAAATTCCCTGAAATGTTCTGTTGTATAGTAAAACTTGGGCCATACCGAGATCATTATCCTTGCATTGAGCCTGTGCACCTCATCAACCATTCCGGAAGGATCAGGGAAGAACCGGGGATCAAATTCATGAGATCCCCACGAATCCACCGGCCAGTACGACCAGTCCAGCACAATATTATCCAGAGGAATTCCACGTAACCGGTATTCCCTTACAACATCGAGAAGCTCATTCTGCGATTTATAGCGTTCGCGGCTCTGCCAGAAACCCATCGCCCATTTCGGCATTATCGGCGCTTTTCCTGTAAGGTGGCGGTAGCCGCTTATTACTTCATCAAAATTTTCTCCGTAAATAAAATAATAATCTATCTGGTCACCCATTTCAGAAAATAATGACAGGGCGCCCTGCTGATCGGGTTTGCGGGGACTCAAAGCTTTCAGGCTGATATAAGATACACCTCCGTCAGGATCCCACTCAAGACGTACAGGGTATCTCTTTCCCTGTTCCAGATTCAGGGAAAATTTGAATGTATTGGGATTCCAGGCTGTGCGCCAGCGTTCCGGTACGACAAGCTCATTGTCAATATAAAGCTTTGTATAGCCCGCATAGTACAGTTTAAAATGATACAATCCTGTCTCGTCAGGCTCAATTTCACCTGTCCACCTTACTTTTGACCGTCCGAGACGCACCTCTTCCGGGAAGTTCTTTACAGTGCTGAGGTTCTCATAATCGATAACTGATACCCTTTGCTGAAGGTAGACCTGGCTGGTGTCAGTTATTTTATTGTAGTATGTTTCAGTTAATGCACCCTCCTCACCATTCATATCAAAGAGCTTGAAAAGGTCTATCTGAGAATAATCGCGTGTATCGCCGAATTTTGTCAGCGAATAATTATCCCAGAGTATGCCGTAATTCCTGTTTGAGACAATAAATGGAACAGAGACCTTTGTATTATACTGGTACAGGCTCTCGTTAAGCCCCTTATAATTGAATTCATCCGACTGATGCTGGCCGAGCCCGTAAAATGCCTCATCATCAGGAGATTCAAACACCTGGTGAATTGAATAGCCGTCGGTACCCCAGGCTGAGAATGGAGTGAATGACTTCCCTCCTTCACCGGATTCTCTGAGAATATCTTTATCTGCAAGATCCTTAAAAACTACCTGTCCTGTGGCAAGTGAGACTTCTGCCTTTATTTCTGAAGTTGTGAGCGTAGCATAATTATCATCAGCGGAAACTTCGAAATCTGTTTCCGGTAAATTTGTGATTACACAGAGGCTTGTTTCTTCCGAGAATTCTTTCTCAGGTGATGCAATAACATGAATAATCCTCTCATTTACAGGTACCAGCTTTATCATTCTGGCACCCCCGGCCGGACCTTTCTTCAGATGTATAAGTACACCTTCATCGGTTTTCTCCCATACCTTCTGCTGACATGAGACAATCAGCAATGCGGCAACCACAAGGGACAGGATTTTTTTCATCGGGTGCAAATTATAATAAAATAAAGACGTTTGCCGGCAAATGACTATGTCACAAACCTGAAATGCTTCTGTGTCAGTTCAATTCCACTTCAGCTTCGATTTCAACAAGCAAATCATCCCTGCAAATATCTGCCTCAAGGAAAATGGCAGGAATCTGCGGAAAATGGTCACTGCAAATCGTCCTTACTAATTTAAAATCATTTTGCCGTTTTATATAAACCCTCAGCAGAGAAAATTTTTCCTCATAAAGCATCTGTCTGCCCGTTATGGAGCTTATCCGGTTGCGGTCTGCCACCTTCCTTATATTTTCTATTGTCACCAGGGTCTGCTTACCGATATCATCAGCCCCAATAGTATCCTGTCCTATGATTGCTGCAGTTCCTGATATGAAAAGGGTAGTATCCTTTTTGTTTGAAAGGATGAGTCCGCGTTCGAATTGAGGGGGATGCTTGATTGAATTCCTTTTATCCGGGAATCCTTTTAATACCTGTTGTCCGTAATCATATGCATTTACCTGATCAGGATTGCTGACAGGATTAATGATAACAGACTTGTCGGGTTTTAACGCAAAGAAATCAAGAATTACACCTCCGTGCTTCATTCCGATCCCTGTGGCAGCAGGATAGCCTTTAGTATTCCTGTAACGGTGATAATACTCACTTCTTACTTCATTAAAGATCTGATAGTTCTGAATCTCCTCACTCACATTCAGTATATTCCCGATATAGTTCCATTGCCGTACAATATTATCTGCCGACATTTTTTCGTTCTCAAGTATTTCCAGCATCAGATCAAAAGCCTTGACGGCAGCAATCCTTGTATCGTCAGGATGAGAATACCCGGATACACCTCCTGCCCATATACCTTTGCCTGATTCCGATTCACAGATAATGTAGGGGATCGATTTATACGACTTGCTGGTAATCTTGAGAGAACCTGGTACAATAAATGCTGCTTCAATCGCTATTTTATACGATCTTTCGGGTGGCTGTACTGTAATGCTTAAAGCAGGGCATGCATCTTTGAATGCATCATCAACAGCCGTTGCAACAGACTTCCTCGCACTCAGAAAGGCCTCAAAATCGGGCTGTTCAATGAATATATTGATTTTAAGAGGTGTATATCCTGAATTCCGGATCTCAACCAGCTGATTCAGACACTGTCTGCATTCTTCCTCAAAACTTCCCGCTACCCCTGGAAGAACAATAAAATATTTTACAGGCATAAAGGATTATTCTTATACTCCAAAAGTAGCAATTTTTAGTACCTGAACAAGGATTATTAAAATTTGAAAGTCAGGTATACATATTATTTGAGACTGAATGCCTGATTAATAAAGGTCTATTGTTTTCTTATCCACACTACCGACTGGGGTACACCACGTTCGGAAGGCTGAACGATACGGTTGCACCTTGCATAATTTGGCACAGCTGTAAGAGGCGAGCCGTCTGCCCATTTGCCTTTTATCGTCAGAATACCGCCCATCAGATCGCCGCGCCATGCGAGCGAAAGAGGACCGGTCCCGATGTACTTGTCTATATCGGGCTGGTCAGCCTTCTCGATATTATAGATCATCGGTCCGTACCGGAGCGCAACGCGCCCCCTGTCTGCCTCGATATTTTCATTAGCAGTGATCGTCTGAATTTCCATCGGCAGTTCAATGTCGATCCTGTCGCCGGCTTTCCATACTCTCGTTATTACTGCATACCCGTTAACTATTTTCTGCGGAACCTGCTTTCCATTTACCGAAATCGCTTTCAATCCGTTGACCGCCGGTAATGCAGTATAAAGCAAGCTGGTTGAACGGTTTGGAACGCGTATGTACACCGTGAATTCTTTTGACTGCTTTGGATTCACGGTTACTGATATCTTCCCGCTCCACGGATAATCGGTTTTCTGGATCATTTCGATATCAGTCCCTGCTACTTTTTCGACATTAATCTTGCTTCCTATGAACATATTGATATAAATGCCATCTTTCCCCTTCACATATGTCCAGGTCGGAATCATAAGCAGAGTTCTTGGAATATTCCCGACACAGCATGGACAGGTGTGCCACGGGTAACGTGTAATGGATGTTGCGAGAGGATTATCATAAAAGAAGTTCTTTCCATCTGTATCGAGCGAGCCCAGCAGGGCATTGTACATCGTTTCCTCGTACAGATCGGCATACTTTGCATCGTGGTAGGCAATATTCATCTTATACTGAAAGAAGATCAGCCCGCAGCTTGAGCACGATTCACAGTAAGCATTATTCCTGAGCGAATAGTTCGGACCAAATCCCTCGGAAGATTCCCCGCTCCCGATCCCGCCGGTGACATAGTATTTTTTATTTACAATATTGTCCCATAACGACATGACCGCGCTCTGATAATCAACATCACCGGTCTCGGCTGCCACGTCAGCCATTGCCGAATAATTGTATACAGCGCGCACGGCATGCCCGACCGCCTCATACTGCTGCCGGACCGGAACATGACTCTGGTCGTATTCGGTGCCACCACGCCTGCTGTCGAGGAGAAATTTGGCAAGATTTATATAACTGTTTCCGCGGCCATTCCCCTCCATATCATTCACAAAACGTCCGAAACGGACCAGCGCCTGCTCCATCTCCTGGTGCCCGTCGAACCACTCTTTCTTACCCGGACCTATATTGGCAACCCAGCAGTCGGCCATTTTTTTGGCAGCATCATATAACCGTTTGTCTTTTCCGTCGGTGAGGGTGTAATGATTAATTGCAGATTCTATAAAATATCCTGCAACATAGCCTTCGTGGTTACCTCTTGTTGCAGGCGCCCATCTCTCCTTCCATCTCGTTGTATCGCGGAGTGTAAAGGCTGTCTGGATATACCCGTCGGATTCCTGGGCAGCCAGAATTATCGGGATCCATTTTTCAAGTGTGGCTTTCATTTTATCGTGCGCCGCTATTATCTCCTTATCACCATGTGTGTCAATCATCAGGGCAATGCTCATCGACTCGATTGTCTGATATACCCATGCATTTGAGAATACATAGCCCTTGTGACGGCCATGTGGTTCTCCCCTCAGGGCTTTTCCGGCCTCGATGAAATTATCAATACCCCCTGGCCCAAGTGTAAGATCGCTGCGGTTGATCTGGTCGATGCACCATGGGATCCAGTTGACTATCATTGCTTTTGCCCTCGCATTCCATAACGGGCTGTCGATTGAGTAGAGTTTCGTGTAGACTACATCAAGACGTTCTGCCGGCGGTGCCTGCTGCACTTTAACTTTCACCTCTGAAGCAGAGGACAGGTTTCCCTCCTGCACTGTCAGTAAAACAACATAATCTCCGGTCTTACTGAATGCAGCTGTTGCCTCAAGATTATTCATGCCTTTGAAAGTGACCTCTCCCGGACCTGATTTTTTACTCCATGTCACCCTGCTGACGGGGGTCACCGATTTTACCTTGCCTGTAAGATATGTTTTACCGTCAGGCATCACCGATCTGTCTGCCCCGGCGTAGACTACAGGAGGGTGATCGGGTGAGTTATCTGCCTGAATCACCATCCATTCGAGAACAGAGGCAGGGAATCTGTCTGCCGAATCTGCTTCGAGCCGAAGCCTTGTTGTCTGCACTTTTTCAAATGTTGTTCGGTTATAGTTATTGTTTTGCAGACCCAGGCCAGAGGCATTTTTCACAGGGGCAAAGCTGCTGCCGTCCCAGTATTGTATCCTGTAAACCTGCGGGAGCTTTATTGTACCTTCATAGTTCCACCAGAAGACAGAGACCTCCCCTGTAGTCACCGGCTGAGTCCATTCATATTGTATCCATTGTGTTGACAGACGCTGTGGGGTTCTGGCGCCGCCGCTTCGGATACCGCCTGTATTGTTCGGTATTAATCCGTCATTCAGGGATGTCATTGTACCTCCGAACCTTGAGGAAGCGGATGGTGTTGCTACTATGGCCAGGTTCTTCCCTGAAGGCTGGGCGTTTGCAGTCTCAAAAGGCAGGCTGCAGATAATCATTAAAATAAGGAACAAAAATGCAGATATCCGTGGCTTCATATGGAATGATTTTATTTAACAGTTTTCAGTACACTAATATACTTTTTAAATCGGAATAAATCGGATGTTTTTTAAAATCCGGAGGAGATTTTTCGCTTCTCCATGTTCAGCACGGAATGACAGTCACTTCAAAATATCAACGTATAACTAAACGTATAATTATACGTTTAGTTATACGTTTAATTATACGTTGGATATGATGATTATCACTACTTAAGACATGTCGTCCCGACGGGACTCTAATGCCAGTGTTTCCTGAGGTTGCTACAAACATATCGCCCCGACGGGGCTCGAACACCGGGATTATTTGACGTTGATTGAATCATTGCGTCCCTGCAGTACCGGGATTATGGTTATTACACCATTATCATGCTGATTTCCGCCGGAATATTGAGAACTGCATGAAATTCATCAAAAGATGACAGGCGCGTAGCGACGACATGTTTG
>JADDYF010000162.1 GCA_015712185.1 Bacteroidales bacterium | reverse complement strand
TGAAGAAATACGCAGCCATGGTAAACCAGCAGGCATAGGAGCACATAAAATTGAAGCTATCAAGGTCTGCGTTGATTATGGCTTGAAGCCTGATTTCTGGGTAAAAACATGTCACAGTCATGATTACTGGTCGGCACAACCCGGATCGCGATGGCAGGATAACATGTTCGACTATGATCCTGTAGAGACAATAAAATTTATGGCTGCCCTTAAGGAACCTTGGATCGCTTTCAAGGTTCTGGCAGCCGGAGCCATAGATCCTGAAACAGGCCTGAATTATGCATTTCAAAATGGTGCCGATTTTGTATGTCTCGGTATGTACGATTTCCAGATTGTCGAAGACGTAAATATCGCCCTTGATGCTCTGTCAAAGTCGCTGGAAAGAGAGCGGCCATGGACGGCTTAGATAAACAGGGTAAAAATTAAATTTTGGATTATGAGAAAGTATCTGCTTCTGGCTGTTTGTTATACTCTTGCACAGCACTCGATAATAGCGGGCATTACTCCCTTCGATCTTACCTGCGAGTACCTGAAGGATCCAATGGTTATAGATGTAACCAATCCCCGGCTGTCCTGGATAAATGTTGCGGGTGAAGACGAAAGAGGCCAATATCAGACAGCATGGGAAATCAGAGTTGCCGGCACAAAGGAGTTGCTTCTTTCCGGCAAAGCCGATCTCTGGAACAGCGGCAAGGTGATATCGGGTGAATCAGTCAATGTGAGATACGGAGGAAAAATCCTTAAGTCAATGCGGGAATGCTGGTGGCAGGTTCGGGTCTGGGACAAAAATAAGGAGATCTCAGGCTGGAGCGAACCGGCCTTCTGGAATATGGGTCTTCTGGATCAGTCGGAATGGAAAGCAAAATGGATAGGCGTTCCCTGGCAGGACGAGGAGGCATTGCCCAAACCGTCGAATCCGGGAGCAAGGCTGCCCGAACGATTGCCGCCCCCTGCACCCCTCCTGAGAAAGGAGTTCAGCGTTGGCAGGAAATTTACCAGGGCAATCGCTTTTGTAACCGGTCTGGGATATTTTGAACTTTACCTGAACGGTGAAAAAGTCGGAGATGATTATCTGGTACCAAATCAAACTAACTACGGGAAGCGTCCATACCTGATGAAGGAGAATATCCCTGTTGAAGATAATTTCAGGGAATACAGTGTTTTGTACCTTGCTTATGATGTCACACGGCAGGTGAGAAGCGGAACAAATGCGCTGGGTGCCATAATTGGCAACGGTTTTTACAATCCTGCAAAATACTGGGCCGGAGCATATGGCACACCTCGTTTCATTATTCAGCTATGCATAACATTTGAAGACGGAAGCAGTGAAACCATTGTCAGCAATGAAACATGGAAAGTGTCGAAAGGTCCCATTCTGATGGATATGGTCTATTACGGGGAACATTACGATGCACGCCTCGAACAGCCCGGCTGGTGCAATCCGGGATTCAACGATTCATACTGGCAGCAGGCAGTGATCAGGAATGCTCCTGAAGGCAGGATGAAAGCGCACATGGCATATCCCGACCGTATTATGGAGACTCTCAAACCGGTGAAAATTGAAAAACTGGGTGAGGGACATTATAGCGTTGACTTCGGGCAGGAGATATCAGGATGGATCCACCTGAAGAACATCAATGGTGAAGCAGGCCGAAGGATTGAAATTAAGTACCTGCATAAGACACCGTGCGGTGATAACTCATACACTCTCAGGGGTGATGGACAGGAATCATATCATGCCCGGTTTACATGGTTTGTCTTCAGAAGAGCAGAGATCATAAACTGGCCGGGAGAACTGCAGGAAAACCAGATTCAGGCTGAAGCGGTATATACAGAATCAGAAACCACGGGCAGGTTTGAGAGTTCCAACCGGCTGCTCGGCGATATCAACAGGATATGGTGGAGAAGCCAGACCGATAACATGCATGGCGGAATAGCAAGCGATTGTCCTAACAGGGAGCGCTCGCCATATACCGGCGATGGCCAGGTTGCCTGCGTAACAGTCATGCACAATTTCGATGCCCGGGCATTTTATAATAAATGGATACACGATATCATCGGAGCCAGCAACAGCGAGACGGGATATGTACCAAACGGAGCCCCGTGGCAGCCAGGATGCGGCGGAGGCGTCGCCTGGGGCGCTGCTATCAGCATAATGCCATGGGAATTTTACCTGCATTACGGGGATACAGATATCCTCCGAGACAGCTATGAAAGCATGAAAGGATACGTACAATATATGCTGACGTGGACTGATACCGATGGCATTATGTATTCGCAGGCTGTGGGGCGTGACGGTAAACCCAACAGATGGATGAATCTTGGCGACTGGTCGCAGCCTTATGAACTGCCTCCCGACAAAATGGTACATACTTTCTATCTGTGGCGTTGTGCGGATATAACTTCGAAAGTTGCTACTGTTCTGAGGTATACGGACGAAGCAGAGGAATATGCTTCTGTTGCCCGGAAAACAAGACAGGCATTCATGGAGAGGTTTTATGATAAGGAGAACGGAACATACGGGAAATATGGAGGTAATATTTATGCACTGCGGATGGATGTTCCGGAGGATCGCAGAGCCAGGGTCATTGAAGCATTAGCGGCTGATATCAGGGCAAATAACGGACATCTTGATACCGGTATTTTCGGGACCCAGTTCTTTTTTGAGGTTCTTGCTGAAAATGGTCTGAATGAGCTTGCCTATCAGGCTATGAATAAGCGCACAATGCCATCTTACGGATACTGGCTTGAGCAGGGTGCAACAACATCGTGGGAAGGATGGGACAATCCGGGTTCGGGAAACCACCCGATGTTCGGAGGAGGTCTGGTATGGCTCTACAGGAAGCTTGCGGGAATGAACACTGATCCTGAACAGCCTGCATACAAAAATGTAATTTTTCGTCCGCAGCCGGTAGACGATATTTCATATACTTCATATTCCAACCTGACACCTTACGGACAATGCAGTATAAGCTGGAAGAAGACTGAAAATAAACTCAATATTACTGTCAGTGTTCCGGTTGGATCAACGGCAACAGTCTATATTCCTGCGGAGAGTAAAAAATCTGTTCTTGAAAGCGGAAAAAAGATCAAAGCCCGGTCGGGATCATTTTTCATCAGGATGGAGAACGGTTATGCTGTTTTTAAAACCGGCTCGGGAGAATATGTGTTTGAAAGTAAAATCCTTTAAGCTTAAAACAATGTTCAGAATATTCATGCTCTCTTTCATTATTTCATTAATGATCCCGGGCATGTATGCACAGACAAACTGGGTACATATATCCAGCAAGACAGGTACGTTAGAGGCGCCTAATCGGGGAAAGCAGCAAACATCGGCGGCAGTGGCAGATTTTGATAATGACGGTGTCAACGATTTCTGTATCTCCGAACGGACATCTGCACCCGGACTGGTATGGTACAGGAAAACAACTGACGGCTGGAAGAAATATGTGGTTGAGGATGCAATCTGCTTTATAGAAGCCGGAACAGTAGCATTTGATGTGGATAGTGACGGTGATCAGGATATTATTGCAGGCGGCGATGGTAAAGCCAGCCAGGTATGGTGGTGGGAGAATCCGTACCCTGATTTCTCCAAACCGGCATGGCCAAGATATCTTATCCGGAATACGGGAGGCAAGAAAGTACACGACCAGATGGTTGGCGACTTTGACGGTGACAATAAACCTGACCTTGTTTTCTGGGCACAGGGAGATCAGACATTATACTTTACAAGGATACCTGTAGACCCTGTACCGACTGAGAACTGGAAACTCATTCCAGTTTATAAATACTACGGCGACAGCCAGATGGAACAGCATGGAACCTATCCTTCGTGGAAACAAACAAACGAGCATGAGGGTCTGGCAAAGTCTGACATAGATGGTGACGGGATACAGGATATTATTGGTGCAGGTCTGTGGTTCAAATATCTGGGTAACGATAAATTTTTGTACAATGTTATCGATGCGGCCTATACCTTCAGCCGCTCTGCAGCCGGACAGCTTGTCAGGGAAGGAAGACCGGAAATAGTCCTGGTGGTTGGTGATGGCATTGCTCCAATGTATATGTATGAATATCAAAAAAATACCTGGGTAAGGAAAGAGGTGGTGCCAAAGGTAAGCAACGGTCATACTCTCTGTATTATTGATTTTGACGGTGATGGTAATATGGATATATGGTATGCAGAAATGACTCTCAGTGGGCACAAAGAAGCAGTTAACCGTTTACTTTTTGGCGACGGCAAAGGGAATTTCCCCCGTGACATGGTGATATCCACCGGGATAGATGTTCACGACTCAGAGATTGCCGACCTCGATGGTGATGGAGATCTTGACATCCTGGGTAAACCATACGACGGCGATGCTCCCCGGATTGATATCTGGCTTCAGAATGGTACCGGGAAAACAATATCTGGCAAAAAGTAAGGACTATGGGCCGCAAAGCTCTTTATTTCAGAACCGGAACAGCCGCAGCTGCATTGGCAGGCATTTCAGTCTTCTCTGCACAGTCACAGAAGCAGCCAAATGTAATCCTGATCATTACCGACGACCAGGGTTACGGTGATCTTGGATTCCACGGGAATCCGCATGTCAAAACGCCCAATATTGACAAATTAGCCTCACAAAGCATAAGGTTCACGAATTTCTATGTTTCACCGGTTTCTGCTCCTACGCGGTCAAGCCTTATGACCGGCCGCTATTCATTGCGTACGGGGGTGAGGGATACCAATAATGGTGGCGCAATGATGGCTTCTTCGGAAATCACAATCGCTGAGATGCTGAAGAGTGAAGGTTACCGGACAGGTCATTTCGGCAAATGGCACCTTGGCGATAATTATCCCATGCGGCCAGTCGACCAGGGATTTGATGAATCGGTTATGCACCTCGGAGGCGGTATGGGGCAGCCGGGAGATTTTACTACCTGGTCCAGGGGAGACAGCAGCTATTTCGATCCTGTACTATGGCACAACGGATTGCAGGAATCATATCCGGGATATTGCTCCGATATTTTTACTGAGGAGGCAATAAAATTTATTGAAAATAGCAAAAACAATCCTTTCTTCTGCTATCTGGCCTTCAACGCTCCTCACACCCCCCTTCAGGTTCCTGGCAATTACTATGAAATGTACAGGAATATTGATCCGTCTTCCGGTTTTAACAACGATTTGAAACCCTTCCCGGCAATGACAGAGAAGGATAAAGAGGATGCAAGAAGGGTTTATGCGATGGTCACTAATATTGATGATAATATAGGAAGATTGCTCCGGAGGATAGAAGAGCTTCAGATAGCTGATAATACTGTGGTGATCTTCATGACAGACAACGGACCGCAGCAGCGCCGGTATGTGGCAGGCATGCGCGGATTGAAGGGCTCGGTATACAGGGGAGGCGTTAGAGTGCCGTTCTTTATCAGGTATCCTGCTATCTGCAAAAGCAATACCGAAATTAATGCAGCATCGGCTCATATTGATGTATTGCCTACTATTGCAGCCCTGTGCAATGCCGGTCTTCCTTCCGGAAGGATAATAGATGGCAAGAACCTGCTGCCCTTTATAACTGATGCTGAGAAACAGACTGGCGGAAGGTCTCTTTTTTTCTACTGGACAAGGCACTCACCCGAACTTTACAATAATATTGCCCTACAGAAGGGAAAGTACAGACTGATCGGCAATACTGATCATAATGCCCCGGCTGCCGGATTCGAGCTGTTTGATATTGAAAATGATCCATACGAAAGAAAGGATATTGTCAATGAGTTGCCTGATCTCGCGTCAGAAATGAAGAATGAACTCGACATTATGTTCAAAGAGCTTGTCAGTTCCGGAAATTTGGCTAACAGGCCTTATATCTATGCCGGTACAGAAAATGAAAACCCTGTTTTCCTTAACCGCAACGACGCCGGCGGCCAATGGGGAGTATGGGAGCAGGAGGAGGCATATGGTACCTGGCGGGTTGCATTCAGGGAAGGTGTATATAACTTTAAATTCAGGTTTATCAGGGCTGTTCCGAAAGGAGGACGGATGATGGTTGAGACAGGTACATTTATCAGTCAGGCTGGTAACGAAAAGGAAGGTATTGATGTAATTGAAATGAGAAACATCCATGTTCCCGTGATAGAATGTGAATTTACACCGTTCTACCTTTCAGGCGGAAAAAGGATTTTACCGCTCTGGGTTGAAATAGAAAAAGTCAGATAATAACAAATGCCAGAATCTGGATACCTATGAGAAACAAGTTATTAATAATTAATACAGTTCTCATTTCTGCCTTTTCATGCAGTAATGAACCCGAAGGACCATATTTCGGTAACGGATTTCATAATGGCTGGGCAGACCAGAATTCGGTTGTAATATGGACAAGACTGACAAGAAATCCGGAGATGAACCGTGAGGGCGGGAAATTCATTTTGCCGTCGGCACAGGAACACCGCCGGCTCGATAAGCTGGCAAATCCCGATTCGATTTATGCTGCTCAACTGCCCGCCGGTTTCTCCCTCGACCAGATGGAGGGAGCCTGCCCGGGAATGCCAGGCGAAGTCAGGCTTGTATGCTACCCTCTACGTAATCCGGACCTCCGGATCGAAAAGGATTGGAAGCTCGTTGATGTTGATAAAAATTTTACAGCACAATGGAGACTTGAAGGGCTTATACCCGAGACAAAATATGTAATTGAACTCGAAGCACGTAAGAATGAAAGATCCGGAGTAACAGCCTCTGTTTCCGGCTCATTCCGTACACCTCCTGACCCCGATTCGGTAAGAGCCATAAATTTCTGCATTGTGACCTGTCATGATTATCCGCGTCGCGACGACACAATAAATGGTCATAAGATCTATAAATCGATGCTTCAGCCTTTTCCCGACGTCCTTGTGCATACAGGTGACGTTGAATACTATGATAAACCCAGACCCTTTGCCCTTACAGAGGAACTTATGAGATTCAAATGGGACCGGATCTTTGCCCTTCCCAACCAGCGCGACTTTTACAGGCAGGTTACAACCTATTTCATGAAAGACGACCACGACGTACTCAGGGATGACGCATTCCCTGGTATGAAATACGGAACTGTATCATGGGAAAGGGGACTTGAGATATTTGATATGGAGCAGTTCCCTTCGAATGACCTGCCTTATAAAACGATAAGATGGGGGAAAGACCTTCAGATATGGATCATGGAAGGAAGAAATTTCAGAAGTAAAAACAGCGATCCTGACGGCCCGGGCAAGACTATCTGGGGAAAAGATCAGAAAGAGTGGCTTTTCAGATCACTTAAAGAATCTGATGCAACTTTTAAAATAGTTATCACTCCCGGACCGATACTGGGGCCTGACCGTGATAATAAAAAAGACAATTATTCAAATAGTGTCTTTAAGTATGAAGGTGATGAAATAAGAAACTTCCTGAAACAATTTGGTAATGTTTTTATCTGCAATGGCGACCGCCACTGGCAATATGTAACCAATATTCCCGGAACAACTCTGTGGGAATTCGGTACCGGGGCAGGTTCCGATTCACATGCCGAAGGATGGAACCAGAGCGATGTCAGACCGGAACACAGATTTCTCAGGGTGAAGGGCGGTTTTCTGCGGGGTGACGTAAAGCACGAAAATGATACAGTGACCATCAGGTTTCAGCATTGCGATGTGGATGGTAATGTGGTTCACGAGGAGTTGTTTTCCAGAGATATTATGTAATTGAAATGAATAATAGTCAGATTATTACAGGGTGTATATGCATTATTTCATTGTTGACTTTAAATGTTACCTGCAGGCGTACGGAAGAAAAGCTAAACGTGCTTTTCATTTTTGCCGATCCGCTGACCGCTGAAAAAACAAAGCCTCCTGAATACAATCATAGAAAACTTGTACGTGAACCCGATAAGTGGCAGCCTGAATATACACTCAGGAAGTACTTCGGAAGAAAAGATTAATTATTGCAAAATCAGGCAGAAGCTGTTTAGAACCGCTTAGGGACGGTCAGTTCGTAGCCGCTTAGCGGCGACCTGTTAAATATATATTATATGAAAACAGATAGATTATTAACTGTTATCCTTATCGGACAAGCTGTTACGGGAGTCACTCAACCAGGTTATTCCCAAACTGAATCTCCGAATATTGTTTTCATCCTTACAGATGATATGGGATGGAAGGACCTGGCATGTTACGGTAACCGTTTCACGGAAACCCCTAACATTGATGCCCTGGCAAAAAGCGGAATTCTTTTTACCCAGGCATATGCCTCCTGCCCAGTCAGTTCTCCAACACGAGCATCAATTATGACAGGCAAATACCCCGCCCGGCTACAACTCACCAATTTCATTGCCGGGAACAGGACCGACAAGTCATCTCCCGTACTCCCTGCAAAATGGAAACCATATCTTGAGGCCTGTGAAATAACCATTGCCGAGATGCTTAAAGATAAAGGGTATTCAACCGGTATGGTAGGGAAATGGCACCTGGGCGGACATGATTCAATTGCTCCCTGGAACCAGGGATTCGATTTCACCCGTATGATTGGGAAGAATGGCCTCGATTATTACAATTATTCGATATATATAGATTCCTACAGGAATGAATTTTTTGACAAGGGGACTGAATACCTCACAGACAAGCTGACGGATTACGGAGTTAAGTTTATAAGAAAGAATAAGGCGAAGTCATTCTTTCTTTACCTCGCTTATTCAGCACCACACGTGGTCATTGTTCCGCGTCCGGATAAACTCATGAAATACTTCAGAAAATATAGTGAGGCTGATCAGAAATTCAATCCATACTATTCTGCAATGGTTGAAAGCATTGATGATGGGGTAGGAAGGATTATAGATGCTCTGAAAGAGGAAAGTGTACTTGAAAACACACTGATAATCTTTACATCGGATAATGGTGGATTGGGACTTGATGAACTCGGTCCGACTCCGACTTCCAACCTGCCGCTCAGGAAATGGAAAGGACATGTATATGAAGGTGGCATAAGAGTACCTGCAATTATAAGCTGGCCAGGTAAAATAAAACCTGGAATCATATCAGATGCATATTTCACCTCAGTCGATTACCTGCCTACATTTTGTGATTTAACAGGTATCGATGAAATTCCAAATGATATCGATGGCATCAGTATTGTACCATTATTTAATGGTAACAGCAGAGAAGGGGAGGAGAGGCCATTATTCTGGCACTATCCTCATTTTTCTAACCAGATGGGAAGACCAGCCGGAGCTGTTCGTTTTGGCGATTATAAACTTGTAGAAAGCTATGAGACAGGCAAGCTGGAATTATTTAATTTAAAAGAGGACATATCTGAATCGACAGATCTTTCTGAAATAATGGAGCAAAAGACGCTTGAATTATTTAGGTTCCTTACAATGTGGCGGCAAAGTTTAAATGCACAGATGCCGTTACCGAATCCTGGATATGAAAGATAGAATTAACGTTATGAGAACAGGCAGAAACAGACTATTCCCAATTTACTTAACCGGTGCTGCGGCAGTATTCTCAACCTGCAGTAGTCCATCCGAGAACGCAAAACCAAACATCGTAATAATCCTTGCCGATGATATGGGCTGGGGGGACATAAATGCGAACGGGAATAACCTTATTGAAACGCCAGTCCTTAATAGTCTTAAAACTGAAAGCTTGAGTTTTGAGAGATTCTACGTCTGTCCGCTCAGTGCACCGACGAGGGCAGAAATGCTGACCGGACGATATTTCCTTCGGACAGGAGTTTCATCGGTAACCCGCGGCTATGAAAATATGAGAACCGATGAAGTTACAATTGCTGAAGTCTTGAAGGATAACGGCTATGCAACTGGTTGCTTTGGCAAATGGCATAATGGACGGTATTTTCTTCAGCACCCCAACAGACAGGGTTTCGATGAGTATGTGGGATTCCCCGTAGGACATCTGGGCTATTACTATGATGCTTTTCTCATGAAAAATGATGATGAAATAAAATCGGACGGCTACACAACCGACTATTTTACAGACCAGGCTGTCCGTTTTATAGAGAGGAACAGTGATAACCCATTTCTGTGTTTCGTTTCATATAATGTACCACACTCACCATTTCAGGTTCCCGAAAAATATTTCAGTAAGTATAATTTAAAAGGTCTCGATTCCACAGCCTCCTCTGTGTTCGGAATGGTCGATAATATGGATGAAAATATTGGGAGAATACTTGAGAAAATTGAGGGACTGGATCTTTCAGAAAGTACTATTGTGATTTTCTTTTCCGATAACGGACCCAATACTGATCGTTACAACGGGGGAATGAAAGGCAGGAAGGGCTCCGTTGATGAGGGAGGGGTGAGAGTGCCCTTTTACCTGAGATGGCCGGGTAAAGTCAAACCTGGAACAACTGGTCAGCTTGCACAGGACATAGATATTTTACCAACACTGGTGGGTCTTTGCAATATCAGATACGAGCCGGAGAAACCTGTTGATGGAATTGATCTCTCAGGTGTGATCAAGGGTAAAAAGAAACCTTTTGACAGGTATATTTTTTCGAGACAGGGTAATCAGGTTTTGGAGAACTGCAACAGTTCACTCAGGAATGACCGCTTCAGACTTGTCCTTACAAGAAAAGATACCCTGCTGTATGATATGAAAAATGATCCGGAGCAAAAAAACGATATTGCAGGTAGAAACCCGGAAACAACTGGTCAGCTTCTGGCAAAACTGGTAAAACTCAACGAGGAACTGGTATCCGGTTACGAACCTGTTACTACAATCGAGGCAGGATTTCCTGGCGAGAATAAATTCACACTTCCAGTCCAGGATGCCTCACTGTCCGGTAAAATAACGTACTCGAGCATTCACCCGAATCAGTCACATACAGAGAACTGGATTCAGGAAAGTGATTCCATCTTCTGGAAACTTAATATTAATACAGCCGGAACATACAAAGTCGAATTACAGTATGGTTGTCCTGCCGGCATGACAGGTAGCAGGTTTCAGCTGAATAACAGTTTTGGATCGGTTGCATTTAATATTGATGATCCTTTTGAATCAGTTATACTTCCTGATCGTGATTATGTTAAACGCAGTGAATCAGTGGAGAGAACCTGGAAGTGGATGGATATCGGGATAATTAAACTGAATAGCGGATCTGAAATAATAACCATTAAACTAATTGAAAAGAAAAAGGATGAGGCAGGTCTGATAAAAGCAGTGAGGTTTACACGATTATAATTATCCATATAAGCTGGCTAATTTGTAGAATCTTAATAAGTTTAGAAAAGAAATGAGGTGTTATAAGCCTGTTGCCGGAATTCTCTTAATGGTTGTATGCCTTGTTTCATCAGTTCAGAAATTGCCATATCCGCCAAGAAAAGCAATATAGGGAATTGAGATTGGCTGGCGATCCCATCAGCGGCATGCCCTGGGGAGTAATCATCCTTTATCCGGTAATAGTCAAATTTATCAGGGATAGTTATAAAGCTATAATTTACTTCGTATCTTAATTACTTTACAACTGATCTCAGACTGTCAAGGTATTTGATATGATCTATAATATTATATTGCTAAATTAAAATTATTATGCATAAATTAGTAATTACTCCTTAATTGTGTATTTAGCAAATGCTTATTAATAGTCTAAGCCAACTTCATAAACGATGACTGATATGAAAAGAACCGCATTTATCTTTATATCTATCCTTGCAGCAGGTCTGGACTTATCTTCCCAAACTTATCCTTTTCAGGATAAAAATCTGGCAGAAGA
Organism: Bacteroidales bacterium; assembly: GCA_015712185.1. Taxonomy (GTDB): domain Bacteria; phylum Bacteroidota; class Bacteroidia; order Bacteroidales; family VadinHA17; genus LD21. The sequence continues at coordinate 6,203 of JADDYF010000162.1, read as the reverse complement.
TGTGCGTATAAAGAATCTTATCTCATTAATGACAATTGATGAGAAGCTTACATGCCTTTCAACACGGATTGCGATCCCTCGCCTTGGTGTTAAAGGGACAAGGACCATCGAAGGTCTGCATGGGCTTGCCTACAGCGGTCCGGCAAACTGGGCTGTGAAAGGAGCGAAAGCTTCTCCGACAACTACATTTCCGCAAGCTATAGGACTTGCTCAGATGTGGGATCCCGAGTTCCTTCAGCAGGTTGCTGACTGGCAGGCTACCGAAGCACGTTACCTGGCACAGAATAAAAGGTTCGGGATATCCGGATTAGTGGTTTTTGCTCCAAATGCCGACATGGGACGTGATATCCGCTGGGGAAGAACCGAAGAGTGCTTCGGGGAAGATCCTTTCCTGAACGGTTCAATGGTAACTGCTTATGTAAAGGGACTTCAGGGTAATGATCCGGTTTACTGGAAAACAGCATCCCTTATGAAACACTTCCTGGCAAACAGCAATGAGAACAACAGGACATACAACAGTTCCGATTTCGACGACAGGCTTTTCAGGGAATATTATTCCTATGCATTTTATAAGGGAGTCGTTGAGGGAGGAGCACAATGTTTTATGGCAGCATATAATAAATATAATGGTATTCCATGCACAGTTCACCCTGTGTTAAGGAGTGTAACGATGAACGACTGGGGATTGCGAGGGATCATTTGCACAGACGGAGGTGCTTTCAGACAACTGCTGACCACTCATGCATATTACCCGTCTCTTGACATTGCTGCAGCTGAATGTATAAAGGCAGGAATCACTGTTTTTCTTGACAACTATCTGCCTTCAATTAAAGAAGCACTTGGAAAGAATCTGGTAACAGAAAAAGAGATAGACGAAGCTATTTACGGTAACCTGCGGATTCTTCTGAAACTCGGATTACTTGACAATTCATCAGTAAATCTACATTCGGATATAGGAATTGCTGATACGATTGCCCCGTGGACTAAAGCGGAAGCAGGTGATCTTGCCAGGAAAGCCACCTGGAAATCAATAGTACTGATGAAAAACAAGGATTCTCTGCTTCCGGTTCAAAAGGAGAAGATAAAATCAGTTGCGGTTATCGGTCCCTCGGCGAATGTGGTTATATCTGACTGGTACTCTGGAACTCCTCCATATCGTGTAACAATACTTGATGGCATTAAGGATGCGGCAGGTGATGACATCAGGATCAGATTTGCGGGAAGCAACAAAGCCGATTCAGCAGTAATCGCAGCACGGGAATCCGATGTGGCAATAGTCTGTGTCGGGAACCATCCACTTAGCTATGGACTGGGATGGGGACAGAACCATGTACCCAGTGATGGTCGTGAAGATGTAGACAGACAGGCTATTACATTGGAGCAGGAAGATCTTGTGAAACTTGTTTATGCTGCCAACCCAAATACTATTCTGATAATAGTGTCAAGCTTCCCGTATTCAATTAACTGGTCAAAAGAACATGTGCCGGCTATCCTGCATGTGTCACAATCGAGCCAGGAACTAGGTAATGCTGTTGCTGATGTGGTTTTCGGCAAGGTCGCTCCTGCCGGCCGGCTTGTTCAGACCTGGATAACCTCGATTGATCAGCTTCCGCCCATACTCGATTATGATATCCGCAACGGCAGAACTTATATGTACGATAAAAATACCCCTCTCTTTCCTTTTGGCCATGGTCTTACATATACAGAATTCAAATATTCCAAACTTAAAGCAGACAAGAAAACACTCTCTGTGGATGAGACAGTTAATATAAGCTTCAGTATCGAGAATATAGGGAACTACGACAGTGATGAGGTGACACAGTTGTATGTGAGTTTTCCGGATTCAAAAGTTGAGCGTCCTTTAAAAGCCCTGAAAGGATTTAAAAGAGTTTTTATAAGAAAAGGGGAGACTGGATCAGTAACCATTCCTATTCAGGCGAAAGATCTGACATATTGGGATTCCGGTTCCGGTAAATGGACTTTTGAACCCGGAACAGTTGAGTTTTTTGTTGGTTCATCATCGGTGGATAAAAAGCTGGAAGGGAAGATGATATTAAAATAGAATCAAGAAGATATCATAAAGATATCATCACCTGATTCAGACAGCAATAGTGGTCAGATAATTAGTACTATTAAAGAAATCAGGATAATTCCGATTCTTTGGAAAATGTCATTGTTATTAATACTGTCAGTTTATGAAGAGAATATTCTTTAAAATTATTGCCGTAAGTATAATATTATTAACAGGTCAGGAAGCTTTTCCTCAGGGAGCGAATGTTCTCAGGATCAATGGAAGAAATTTTGAGATGAATGGCAAGCCGTTCGAGTTTACCGGTATCAGCTTTTTCAACGCAATCTACAATCCTGAATTCAATAAAAGCAGTGATTTGAGACGTGAATACATCAGGAGATTCGGAGAATACGGAATCAATGTCTTTCGTATCTGGTGCCAGTGGGATAATTCACGTGGATTTGCAGATGGTGGTAAAGGCAAGACGATGTATAATGATGACGGTTCGCTTAAACCTGAATATATGTCGCGGTTAAAACAGATTACCGGAGATGCTGATATTTCAGGAAGTGTAATACTCCTGGTTCTCTTTTCCCGGGAAAGCTGGAACGAAAACATCCGGTTGAGCGATGATGCTTCAGACAGGGCAGTAATGGAAATGACATCAGTGATGAAACAATACAGAAATCTCATTTTCCAGGTCTGGAATGAATTCAGTTACAGAACTACAGATTACTATAAGATCATAAAAGGTATTGATTCCGCCCGGATTGTCACAAATTCACCCGGCTATGCCGGTGAGTTGGGGAGTATGGAAGAGAACAGGGTTCTTGATTACCTTTCTCCTCACACAACCCGTGATGATAATCGTCACTGGGAAGTGGCTGAGGAAGAGATAGCATATCTTATCAGGAAGTTCAACAAACCTGTTGTTGATGATGAGCCCGCAAGAAAAGGGATATCACAATTTGGAGGGCCGAGGAATCCGGTAATGCCCACGGATCACATACTACATATTTATAATGTGTGGCGGGTGGGTGGATATGTTACCTACCATCACGACATGTTCCAGACAGGTTACGGAAGTGATGCTGTGCCTCCCAGCGGTATACCTGCACCTGGCTTCAGCCAGTACCACGATCAGGTTTTTGATTTCCTGAAGAACAAGGAGAGATATCTGAGGTTTATAAGATATGATCAGTCGGAATAAGGGTAATGTTATCAAATGAGAAATATTCTCAAATGAGAAATAATCTCAAGTGAGAATAGATATCAGATGAGAGTGACTCTCAAACAAGAAGCGATATTAGATGATAATAATTATCAGATAAGAATAGATATTATATGATGATTAAGCTCAGATAAGAAATAATATCAAATGAGAGATAATCTCAAATAGTATTCAATATCAAAAGAGAATCATTCTCTTTTGAGAATAACATTGTAAATCTTTTCCTGTTGAAACAACCAGATACTCACGCTCCGGCATACACCAGTAATGCCAATCCGGCCAGATAAGCCAGAAACATGAAGAAGATCAGATAATTGACGGTTCCGGAAGCCCCCCTGAATTCCTTCCAGATAAAAACTCCCCACAGAGCTGCAATAAGCGTTGCACCCTGCCCCAGTCCGTAGGAGATAGCAAACCCGGCCTTACCCGATGCAATTATACTCATCGACATCCCGATATTCCAGATTACTCCTCCAAGAATACCGATCAGATGTACTCCGACACTCCCCCTGGCATAGTCGCTTAAAGAAAGCGGCTCTCCTTCAACAGGTTTCTTCATCATAATATAATTGAAAAGGAGATTGCTTATCAGAACACCAATGGCAAAAAAGAAAACAGCAGTATATGGAGTTAGCTTTCCGGCTTCAGGAACCACAAAATCGGTGACCATTGAACTTGCTACGAACCTGTAAAACAACGACATCAGAATACCAGCTGATACAGAAAGAATTATCCCTTTACGCGATACTTTCTTCAGTGAAACACTGTGTTTCCTGTATGCAACAGCATCTGTAATAATAGCGACTACAATAAAAGCAACACCGATAAACAGAAGTACAGGATTCCCCTTCGGTGCAAAAATATAATTTATGATAACTCCCAGTGCAAGAGCTATGCCTACACCTACAGGAAATGCAACTGCCATCCCGGCAGTCGCCATTGCAGCGACAAGCAGAATATTGGAGGCATTGAAAATTACACCTCCGAGAACTGAGTTAAGTATATTACCGGTATCTGCCTGGGCTATGTCAGCAGTGAAGCTGCGGCCATTGGCACCAATACTTCCAAGCGTGAATCCAAGCAAGACCGAGAATAAAAGGATCCCGATCACATAATCCCAGTAGAAAAGCTCAAACCTCCATGCTTTACCGGCAAGTTTCTGTGTATTACCCCAGGAACCCCAGCAAAGCATTGTTACGATACAAAGTATGACTGCAAGTGAATACGATTGTGGAATGAACATATCTTTAAGTTTGAAGTGATCTGGAGTTTAAAGTACCTGGAGTTATTACATTAAAAATCAGCCTCCACCGGATCTTGTCCCTTTGCAGGAGGAGACAGGGTTGGCTTTTTCTCAAATGAGAATTTGAAATTTTCGTTTTTCTTAGGGGCGGTTCTGAAAATTGTGGCGCCTGTAATATACACTTTTACACCTTCCGACTCCGGACGTTTTTCTCCTTTAACTACCAGCCTGATTTTATGTTCGCCCGGCTGAAGGTTCAGGATATGCCAGATACTTGCAGTATGCTGCTGCCTGGCAAAATTATAATAGGTATCTATGCTCCGGTGAAGTTTCCCGTCAACATAAATATCGGCTTTCCCTCCGTCCCTGTACCAGTTGCCCTCTATTGAAATACCTGATCCAGTAAAAGTTAATTCAAATTCATCACCTGAATTATTAGAGTATACAGATTGTCTTCTTATCTGATTATCCCTTCCTGTTACTTCATGGTATCTCCATTTACCTTTATATGACCATGCCTGCTCATCGAAAGCCGATATTTTCCTGTCAAACACAACATCGGGAAATGCTGTTTCCGCTACGGGTGCTGAAGGAGATTGTATGCTTACCTTAATTCTGTCTCCATTTACTTTCCCTCCGTCCCTGGTAATCAGGTTAACAGCATAATTGTATGTGCTCCCGACAGCCGAGTTAAAAGAATAGGAAGTGTATATGAATAATGAATCTCCCATTAGTTTTACACCTTCCTGGATATCTGAAGGAAGTCCGGAGAATCCTTTTATCACACCAAGTACTGCCAGGGCATTCGAAGGATTACAGTCGGAATCCTGTCCGCACCGTGTTGATATCTCCAGTGTCTTCATTGGATCTCCTTCCCCGTAAAGCAGGCCCATCACAATATATGCGCCATTCAGCTTTGCATCAATATTAAAGGTTGATCCGGCACCGCATATATCGACGTCGCCCCATTTGTTTTCGAGTTCCTGCCATGCTGCCCTCCAGTCGTCCGGATAATGGCCGTGAAGATTGATTACATCTTTTACGATCTTATAATAATCGCTTTCGGACGGGACAGAAAGCAGAGCTTTCTCAACGATTTTCAGGATGTCAGTCTCGAAATAGGCTTCCGAATAGAGTGCCGCTACAAATATACCTCCGTAGAGTCCATCACCATAATTCATAATTCTTCCGATCCTATCGGCTATAGAAGATGCAGTCTGTGGCATACCCGGGCACATAAACCCGATATAATCGGCTTCTATCTGGAAATCAATATCATCGGCATGTAGATTATATTCAGGAGTACCTGACAACGGAGCAAAGATGCTGTCGTAGAAGTTTTTCCTTGCCTGCATATTGGCATGCCATAAACCGTAACCCGCTTTTGCAAACATTTCCTGGTATTTTTTTGCAGGGGCGTCAATACCATATTTATCCATCGACATCAGGAATGTAAGCTGCACATAGATATCATCCTGCCACATGCTCCCGCGTATATCTGAAGGTTTCCATTTTATGGAATCTTCATAGATCCTCCCTTGTGCCCTGAATTCGGTCGGAGCTCCATATGTTACACCGGCCATTTTACCGGCCCAGCCACCGGCAATCTTGTCCTTCAGGACAGATGCTCTGATCGTTTTGAATTCAGCGGGAGAGTTACTGCAGGAAGCAAGAAGTATTGCACATGCAGTAATTGCTATGACAAAAACATTTTTGTT
>JADDYF010000158.1 GCA_015712185.1 Bacteroidales bacterium | reverse complement strand
GCCCTGGCAATACTTATTGTACCTGTGTTTGATGTCTTCAGAATTGTATTGCTCCGTATTGTGAACGGGAAATCGCCATTTTTCGGCGACCATAACCATATCCATCACAAGGTTCTGAAATTATCCGGTTCACATATTAAGGCAACAACCGTGATTCTACTGGTAAATATCCTTATCATAATAGGTACGTTGCTACTGAGATCCCTGGGAAATACTATCCTGATATCATTCCTTCTTATTATTTGCCTGATACTGTCAACCCTCATCTTCATTTTGATAAAAAACGGAGCTTAGATATTGTTAGCCAGATTTTAATAATATAAAAGGAGGCTGTTTCAAAAGTCGTTCGTTACTATAAACCCCCCCACCTTGCTCCGCCGAAGCGGCTACGCGAAGGCGAAGAGGGGGGCTATGCAAGTATCTGTTTGTCAATAAGTCCCTCCTGGAGGATTTAGGGGCGGCTAATCAGAAAAGGACTTTTGAGGCAGCCTATTTTATATTTGGTATTTCTGGTAAACTTCTCTCAGTTTCTTTTTATTTGCCAGGATCAATAAAATCAGCAGCGTTAATCCAAAAATTATTGGAACCACTCTAATAGCGTAGTAACGACCTCCATTAACACGTTGGGTGGGTATCGAGAATTCACTCAGAACTGTGACAATATCCTTATAAATCTCCTGCTCAGTTTCGACAGCCTGCTTGCGAGCATATAGGGCATAAATATCTGTGTAAACTAATTGCGTTTTTTGCTCCTGCAGAAATATCATCTGGTCTCCGGTCTGCGGCATCCTGCTCCTTGTTTCCTCGAAATATTTGACTTTCTGGAGTGAATCAAGTAGCAGAATATCATTTTCAAATCTGGCAAGCAGTTCCATGTTATGTCTCAGTCTTATCCTGTTGAGCTGTTGAAAAAGTGAATCTGAATAAATGTATTTTATTAATCCGTTTTTGACCTGTACCAGTTCCTGAGGTTGTTTAAGTTGTACTCTAATATCGAACCGGTCCCGCATCCTGACGTTAACAGTATCGTATACACTAGTGTTCTCATTAAAATCAACTTCATCGGGGATTCCATCGTTTCCTCTGTCAATGATCCAGAATGCTCTGATGTCTGTAATATTTCTAACCTGTTTGTCATTAAGCGAAACAGCATCTGCAAGCGCCGTGAAGTTTTTTTCTTCGCAATACCTATGAAGTCTGTTAATATATGCGATCATATCAGATGCATGTCCGGAATTTGTTCGCAGAATAAGGTCTGAGGTATAAAAGGAAGCTGAGGTCAATTTTAGAATGTAAGCAGCACCAATTCCCATGAATATGCTTAGCGTAAGAGGGAGCCAGCGTCTGAATAGAAAAACTATTGATATCAAAACAGCTTTTCCGATTGCTCTGCTCATCCTGCCGATGGCTCTACCCATTCTCCGGAACAAATCAAGCAGATCAATCTCGTTATCTTTTACATTCTTGGTATCATTAATTTCTGACATTTTAGCAATTTTTGACTTGTTGGTTAAACAAATTTAATGAATATTATGATTGCTGCAAAAACCATTAAGACATCTAAAAAAGTCTCAAAATCCTCTTGGTTAGATCCATAATCAAAGCTTTATAATCGCTGATAAACTCCCCTGTAACCCTGTTCCCGATTATTGCACAAATCGTCAGCGCCTTATGTCCCAACAATCCCGACAGACCGTAGAGGGCTGAGCTCTCCATCTCATAATTACAGATCTTCCGCCCCCTGAAAGAAAATTCTGCAAGCTTATTATTGATTTCATTGTCGAAAGTCCCCAGCCTCAGACTCCTTCCCTGCGGTGCATAGAACCCGGGAGCGGAAATGGTTATACCTCTGATGAAGTCCTCAAACCTGAACAGCTCAGCGAGTTCAGCTCCGGCATTTACCGCATATGGGTAGGAGAGGGTATCAGGCCACTCAAGGTATTCAACCAGTACATCGGCAAGAGCGGTATCAAGAAGCCAGTCATATCCTTCATAAAAATGCAATAGACCGTCTAACCCAACAGCAGTCTCGGTAAGGACAACCGACCCTGCGGGAACATCACCTCTCAAACCGCCTGATGTGCCAAGCCTGATGAAGGAGAGCACTACAGGATCTTCTTTTTTTATACCTGTCTGAAGATCAATATTAACAAGCGCATCAAGCTCATTGATGAGAATATCTATATTATCCGTTCCGATACCCGATGAGATAACAGTTATCTCGTTGTTATCATAGCTTCCTGTTACAGTTCTGAACTCCCTGTTCTCTTTTCTGACCCTGACCTCATGAAATAATGAAGAAATAAGGTCAACCCGTCCCGGATCACCTACAATGATTATTTTATCTGAAATATCACCCGGAAGAAGGTTAAGGTGAAATATACCACCATCCTTATTGGTTATCAATTCGGTTTTCTTTTGCATAAAAATTATGTAAAATGCAAATTTATAAAACTATGGCAAATACCGGGCTTAGTAGTATTCCATAATCCTGCCTGAAATCTGCATCAATGAGATCTCCGCCAGCTTGGCCTGGTAATGGACTGATGAGAGACTTTCATTAGCATCGAGAAGACTTTTCTGCACTTCCCGAAGGTCAAGACCCGAAAGATTTCCAAGCCTGTATCGTTCCATAGCAATTTCGAGATTCTCTGTAGCTGTCTGCAGATTTTGTTCTTCGAGGGTTGTCAGCCGCAGATAGTTGGAATATGCGCTGTATATCGTAATCAGATCAGCCTTTATGCCCTGTTCGACTTCCTGATATCTTAATTCCTTGTTTCTGATATCAATTGATGAATTCCTTATGCTCCTCCTCTGATTAAACCCATCAAACAGATTCATACCTAGCGACAGACCATAGTTCATTCCATTTGTCAGCTGATTTTTCATTGAACTGCTTGAGTAGGTATTGAAATTATAGTTATAACCGGATGACAGATTCAGATACGGATATGATCGCGAGACGATTATCTTATAGTCATATTCGGAAATAGTTTTATTTCTTGAGGCAATATTAAGTGCGGTGTTTTTACTAAGTGTTTCCTCTAAAAGCTGCTCATAAAAAAGATCAGGATTTACATCGATGGATGAATCCTTTGAGATAAATCCGGTAGCCAGGTCCTTAACTGCCATCAACTCGTTTAACCTTATCTGTGCTGCCCTCACAGTCTCATACTGGCGCGATAACCTTGAACTGTCGGCATTAAGGTAAACCTGCGACTGCAGAACCTGCAGCTTGGAGTTGGATCCCAGAAGATACCGGTCCTCATCAATTCTGAGCCTTTCCTTTGAAAGGAAAACCGCATATTTCAGATTATTCAGGAGCTGAATCTGCAGGATATAGTTATAATATCCGGCTACCAGATCGGAAAGAAAATTCTCGATCGTCATCTGAGTATTGAGCTCACCAACCTGTTTTAATTCATTAAGTTTTTTATAGGTAGTCTGGACATTGAATCCGCTGAATATTGTCATCCCCAGTGACACACCTGCGCTGGCAGAAGTATTATAGACATTCTCAGATACATTCTGACTTCCGTCGGTCATGTTCTGGGTTGTATTGTTCAATGTTCCGCCATACCTGCCGCTAAGGTCCAGCGAAGGCAAATAGCCGGCATTACCCAGTGAGTAGTTATTTTTTGCTATTTCCTCACTGTTTCGCGCCACGAGAATCGAGAAGTTATTTTCCAGCCCTGTTTTAATGCAGTCGTTTAGTCCGTAAACAATCTGACCGTAAGCCGAAGAGAAAGATGCAAAAAGCAG
>JADDYF010000108.1 GCA_015712185.1 Bacteroidales bacterium | reverse complement strand
GAATTCACCAGGAGGCTTAACGAAGAGATCTACGATAAAGATGAATTAAGGAAAGCCTATACCTGGACAAAAAAATACTGCAGGGAGGGGAAAGATCTTAATACCAGTCCCAAGTCAAAGGCTGAAAAGGATAAAGAGTGGGAGGTAGTAGTTAAGATGACTCTTATCGCCCGCGATCTGATGGTTGGCAATCCACGTCTTAAGAAACTTGGTTTCGGCGAAGAAGCTAATGGCCATAATGCAATTCTTGCAGGATTCCAGGGACAGCGCCAGTGGACTGACCATATGCCAAATGGCGACTTTCTGGAAGCAATCCTTTGCTCGTCATTTGACTGGAACGGTATAAGACCTCCATATCTTGTCGCCACGGAAAATGATGCTATGAACGGGGTGCCCATGCTATTCGGATATCTTCTCACAAATACTGCCCAGATGTTTTCGGATATCCGCACCTACTGGAGCCCGGCTGCAATTAAGCGGGTGACAAAGATCAAACCATCCGGACTGGCATCCAACGGCATTATTCATCTTATCAACTCAGGTGCATCAGCCCTTGATTTTTCAGGCCGTCAGACCAAAAAAGGTCAGGCCTGCATTAAGCCGTTCTGGGAGATAACGGGGAAAGACGCTTCTGAATGTCTTAAGGCCACAGAGTGGCCACCGGCCAACAGAGGCTATTTCAGGGGAGGCGGTTTCTCCTCGCAGTTCGACACAAAAGGTGTGATGCCGCTGACAATATCGAGAATAAACCTGGTTAAGGGACTCGGACCGGTTCTTCAGCTTGCTGAAGGCTGGACAGTTGAACTTCCTGCAAAAGTCAACAAAATACTTACCGACAGAACCGATCCTACCTGGCCGACTACGTGGTTTACACCAAGACTTTCGGGGAAAGGTGCATTCGCAGATGTCTATTCGGTGATGGCAAACTGGGGTGCAAATCATTCTGCATCAAGTTACGGGCACATCGGGGCCGACCTCATCACTCTTGCTTCAATTCTGAGAATACCCGTTTGCATGCATAACGTGCCTGAAGATAAGATCTTCCGTCCAAGTGCCTGGAACGCATATGGTATGGATAAAGAAGGTTCAGATTACAGGGCATGCCAGACTTACGGGTCATTATATAAATGATTCTTTACCATGGAAAACACTTCTGAAAGCAAAAAGATTGAGATTGAACAGGAAACAATCAACGACCTGGACTCAACCCGTAAATGGACAATGTTCCTGGCTATAATGGGTTTTATCGGGATTGGAATCATACTTTCAATAGGCTTATTTGCAGGCGTATTCCTTTCAATCTTCAAAACTGGTGATACGCCGATAGGGATTACGGAAGGACTGGTTTTCATACCGGTACTGATAGTTGCAGTGATATATTTCTTCCCTGTCCTGTTTCTGTTCCGTTTCTCAAAACATACTGCTTTTGCTGTGAAAAACCTCGATAAGCAGGCATTAAGCAAAGCGGTAAAAAATCTGAAGTCTTATTACATCTTTTTAGGAATTCTTGTAATATTCCTGATCACAGCCTATGTATTTGCATTTATTGCAGCCGGAGCATCATTTGGATTTCTGAAAGATCTGGGAACAGGGGTATAGTTAAAATCAACAGACAGATAATTTCTTATGCCTGAAGGTGATATTGTTATTGTTTTTGACTGCGGTGCAACCAATGTCAGGGTCGTAGCTATTGACAGCACAGGCAATATACTTGCTGCGGAATCATTGCCGAACAACACAAAGCCAGATCCCTTCTACCCCGCCTACAGGATCTGGGATGTAACGGAGATATGGGATAAGATGTGCGTATCTTCGAAAAAGGTTGTCAGTCAGATCAACAAAAATGATATTGCAGGAATTACTGTTACTACCTTCGGTGTTGACGGTACTCTTTTTGATAAAGCAGGGAATATGCTTTATCCGGTTATCTCGTGGCAATGTGAAAGAACCAATCCGATAATGGCAGGCATCGGCAAATATATCTCCCTTCCCGATCTGTACCGGGAATGCGGTGTTCTTCCCTTTACCTTTAATACTATAAACAAGCTGATCTGGTTTACCGAACAGAAGCCGGGACTGGTTGAAAAATGTCACAGGTTTCTCTTCATGCCTTCCATTTTTTCATTCCTGCTTTCAGGTGAGATGGTCAATGACACCACAATGGCAGGAACCTCTATGGTGACAAGTCTTTCGTCGCGGGGATTCTCAAAATCAATCCTTGACAGGACAGGTTTTCCGGCCGATAAACTCGGTAACCCTGTCGAGGCAGGAACCATAACCGGCAGCGTGCATCCGAAAGCTTCATCAGAGACCGGAATACCGCAGGGTATACCTGTAGTAGCCACGGGCCATGATACGCAATTTGCAATTTTCGGATCGGGAGCAGAAAGGAACCAGCCTGTCCTAAGCTCGGGGACATGGGAAATACTTATGGTTCGTTCCGAAGGCTACCGGACGGGAAAGGAGCAGCTCGATATGGCAATAACGACAGAGCTTGATTCACGGCCCGGTTTGTACAATATTGGCAACCAGTGGATCGCATCAGGAGTGCTTGAATGGGCAAGAAGAACCCTGTACAGCGGAATAAAGGATGAAGTATATGAAGCCATGATATCGGGTGCTGAAAAAGTGCCACCCGGAAGCAACGGAGTAAAGGTTGTTCCGAAATTCTACGAAGAGCTGAAGGGGAAACCCGGCGGTATGATATCGGGATTGACCATGGAAACAACCCGTGAAGAAATATACCGCGCCATTCTTGAGTCTCTCTGCGAAAGACTGGTTGAGGGAAAAACCGCACTTGAAAAGGCAGGAGGATTTAAAACTGAAAGCATACTGTGTGTCGGAGGAGGGTCTAAAAACAGGTTATGGAACCAGTTAAGAGCTGATTACACCGGTGTCCCCCTGAAAGTAATCGATCAGAAGGAGACAACGGTCCTCGGGGCATCACTTTTTGTCCTGGCAGCCTGTGGAAACGCTTCTTCGCCTGAGGAGGCAAGAAGCAGGATCAGTTATAATACCAAAATCATAAATCCAACACTCCGGTAAACCATTGCACCCTCGAACCTTTGCATCTTTAAACCTTCCATAAATGGACATAGCATTTCTCAATGGCAGCTTTCTCCCGAAGAATGAGATCAGAATCAGTCCGGATGACCGCGGATTCCTTTTTGCTGACGGAATTTACGAGGTTGTCAGGTGGTACAAAGGTTTCTTTTATGATATGACAAGTCACATGACCAGGCTTAAGAGAAGCATGAAAGAAATCCGTATCTCGTGGGCTGAAGCAGATACTTTTCCCGATATAGCGCAGCAGCTCATCACTGCAAACAACCTTCAGGAGAGTCCGTCTCTTGTATACCTTCAGGTCACAAGGGGAGCGGCAAAACGGACACATGCATTTCCATTCCCCTCAGTTACCCCCACAGTATATGCCTTTGCCATGTCTTTTCGTCCCGACAGCATTACTATGGCCAGCGGGATCGGTGTATCGATGCAGAAAGATATCAGGTGGAGCAGGTGCGACATTAAATCGGTGTCGCTGCTTCCAAATGTGCTGAGCTTCCAGGAGGCAAGAGAACGGGGCAACCATGAATGTATTTTTGTACGCGACGGACTGATAACGGAAGGCGCACATTCAAATATTTTTTTTGTTATTGAAGGAGTTCTTTATACTCATCCCGAGTCGGAAAATATACTATCAGGAGTGACACGTAAGAATGTATTGCGCCTTGCCCGTGAAGCAGGTATCAGAGTTTCGGAGACAGCGCTGCCCGAATCAGGAATAAATGAAATTGATGAGGCATTTATAACAAATACTTCTTCGGAGGTTGCCCCCGTCATATCAATCAACGGCAGGATCGTCGGGGATGGCACACCCGGTCGTATTACAACCATTTTACAGAAGAGATTTTCAGGGGAGATCCTGGCTATGAAAGTGTAAAGGCCCTGTTCAATCCGTGCACCTTATTTTTTCTATATTTGCACAAATCTAAACAGGCAACAAGCACTATGACATTAAGTGAACAGGAGCAGATCAGAAGGAATTCCCTCGAGGAGCTGAAAAAACTGGGAATCAATCCATACCCTGCTGCCGAATACAGGACCAACGTTTTTGCACGGGATATCCTTGACCAATTCTCAGATGAAAAAAAGAATTTCCAGGATGTCAGTCTCGCTGGACGTATTATGAGCAGGCGTATTATGGGTAATGCTTCATTTGCGGAACTCATGGATTCTTCGGGAAGGATCCAGATTTATCTTCGCCGTGATGATATCTGTCCGGGTGAGGATAAAACGATGTACAATACTGTTTTCAAACACCTGCTCGATATAGGTGATATTATAGGAATAAGGGGTTTTGTGTTTAAGACACAAATGGGTGAGATCACTGTTCATGTCAGGGAATTCACAATACTGTCGAAAGCTATCCGGCCGCTTCCTGTTGTGAAGGAGAAGGATGGCATTCTCTATGATGCTGTCACCGATCCCGAGATGAGGTATAGACAGAGGTATATAGACCTGATCGTTAATCCGCATGTCAGGGATGTATTCCGTAAAAGGACCCAAATTATTCAATCGATGCGTGAATTGTTCAATTCGAGAGGTTACCTCGAGGTTGAAACACCGGTTCTTCAACCTATCCCCGGGGGCGCTTCGGCCAGACCATTTATTACACACCATTACACTCTTGATATTCCGCTTTATCTGAGAATAGCAGACGAACTTTATCTGAAGCGCCTGATCGTTGGAGGATTTGAGGGCGTATATGAATTTGCGAAGGACTTCAGGAACGAGGGAATGGATCGCAACCATAACCCGGAGTTCACAGTGATGGAGATCTATATAGCATACAAGGACTATAACTGGATGATGAATTTCACTGAAGAGATAATAAAAAAGGTGGTAACAGACCTGCATGGAAAGACCGAAATAATTTATGATGATAAAACAATTGACCTGAATCCTCCGTATAAAAGAATAAGTATGCTCGATGCCATTAAACAGCATACCGGATTAGATATAACTGGTATGGAAGAAGCAGAACTCAGGAAGGTCTGTGACAGGCTGGAGGTTCCCCACACCCCGGAGATGGGAAAGGGTAAGCTTATAGATGCGGTTTTCGCAGAAAAATGCGAACACCACTATATCCAGCCAACGTTCATTATTGACTATCCTGTAGAGACTTCTCCGCTTACTAAAATGCACAGGACGAAACCCGGACTGACAGAAAGATTTGAACTTATGATCAACGGGAAGGAGATAGCAAATGCCTATTCCGAGCTGAATGATCCGATCGATCAGCTTGAAAGGTTCCAGGATCAGCTGAGATTGTCAGAAAAAGGTGATGAAGAAGCCATGTTCATTGA
>JADDYF010000107.1 GCA_015712185.1 Bacteroidales bacterium | reverse complement strand
ACATTGGTTGCCAGCGAGCCTAAAACGAGTCCCGAAAATCCGCCTATCATGAAAACGAATATAAATCCCATAGCCCAGTAAAAGGGAGTCTGGAGGTCAATGGAGCCTTTATGCATGGTGGCTATCCAGTTAAAGACTTTTATTGCGCTCGGAATTGCTACAAGGAATGTGAGCAGTGAAAATGTATAGAGGGCTGTGCCGCTCATCCCGGAAGTGAACATGTGATGGCCCCAGACAAAATACCCTACAAATGCAATTGCCATTGCAGAGGCGATCATGAATCTGTAACCGAAGATTCCCTTATGTGAGAATGTGGAGACTATCTCCGATATCGCACCCATAGCCGGAAGTATCATTATATATACTGCAGGATGACTGTATGTCCAGAACAGGTGCTGATAAAGCAGCGGATCGCCGCCTAATGCCGGGTCGAAGAATCCGATATTCAGTATCCTTTCAGCGGCGACAAGCAGCAACGTGATACCGATGATAGGTGTAGCCAGCAGTTGTACCCAGCCGGTAGCATAGAGAGTCCACGGGAATAATGGCATCTTAAGCCAGGTCATCCCGGGAGCTCTCATTCTGTGGATTGTAACCAGGAAATTCAGTCCTGTAAGCACTGATGAGAATCCGAGCACGAACGCACCGAATACTGCCGGGAGCATATTCCCTGCCGTACGGAAGCTGTAAGGGGCATAGAAGGTCCAGCCTGTATCGGGAGATCCCTCACCCGTGAACTGGGAGATGATCACCAGTGTTACACCTGTAACATAAAAATACCACGATAAAAGGTTTAACCTCGGAAAAGCAACATCTCTGGCGCCGATCATCACCGGAAGGAGAAAATTGCCGAATACCGCAGGAAGACCCGGGATAACGACGGTGAATATCATAATTATCCCGTGAAGAGTGAAAAATGCATTGTAGGTCTTTGCCCCGACAATGGTCTTACCCGGGGCAATAAGCTCAAACTTCATAAGCAGCCCGATTGTTGCCCCGACTGCAAACACTGTCAGGATCGAATAGAGGTAAAGCATGCCGATCCTTTTATGATCGGTTGAAAATATCCAGGCGAAAATTCCCCTGTATTTCCCTTTGTGTTCGAGATAGCTTAGTTCCTCATTAGTGTCTTGTGTGGTCATTTACTGCTTGTTAGATTGCGTCTTAAACGACTGAATGCGAGAAAGATAAAAAACAGTAACAATATAAATGTGATCACTATGGCGGAGACTTTTGTCACATTAAAAACAAATTCATTTTTAGTGTTATCATATGAATAGCAAACTGCCAGAAGCCTGTTAATGCTAGGTCCGATCTTGCCCTCTGCAGCTTCAACCAGGGTTATCTTTATGTCGAATGGCAGAAAATCAATACCCCTGAGATACCTTATAATCTTTCCGTCGGAAGCGAGTGCGATAAGCCCGGTAGGGTGGATGTACTGGTTGTTGAACGGTTCATAGTGGAATCCGACCGATTTTGTAAGCCTGGCAATGCTGGCGCTGTCAGAAACGAAAAATAACCAGTTTCCGGAAGCAGCATCCTTCTTCTTCATTGTTGTAAGGTAAGAGGCTTTCTTTTCCTTGCCAAGCGTGAAGCTTTCGTCCGGATCAAAACTAATTGTGAGAACCTTGTAATCCCTGCCGAGCTCGAGATCAACCGCATCGATGAACCTTGAAATACCCCACATCAGCGGGCTGCAGGTACCGGGACATTCGTAGTAGGCAAGGTTGAGGATAACAGGCTTGTCTATCATATCTCTCAGCAGAACCGTGTCACCTTCTTCATTAATGAGCTTTACATCAAGATCGGCATACTGGCCCTGCTTTTCCTCAAAACCGACCTGCATCTGGCGATCGAAAAGAGAAGTCTGCGGAGAGACAGACAAAGAGATCAGATAAAAACAAAAAACAGCCGACAATCTATATAGGATCTTCATTCTTTGAACGTGTTATTAGGTATCCGGATTATGTATCATTATCTCAGCTAACCAGGAAATCATGATCATCTATATACAATAACAATCAAGAACCTGAAATGTCAACCTTGCTTTTGATTTTGTGGAAGATTTTTCAGACATTCTGTGTCAAAAATGAATCCTGCCTGTATATCAGCGAGAAGAAATATCGGTAGTAACTATATTTGCCTGTTTAAGTAAAGCGGCGTAAATTTGATCCTCAAATCAGCTAACGGAGAACTTATAACCACAGAATATGTTTTGCCTCCGGACAACAGGGCAGCGGTCAGCTCTAAAAGATCTTCAATGGAAACGCCAGTAATTGATATAACAGATCTCTCGAAATACTACGGAAAAACCAGGGGTATCGAACATGTTAACCTGGAAATAGGTGAAGGGGAGATCTTTGGCTTTATAGGCCCGAACGGAGCCGGGAAATCTACAACGATCCGTATACTGATGAATCTGATATTCCAGACAGGAGGCACCGCCAGAATCATGGGAATGGACGTCATAAAGGAAACAAAGAAGATTAAAAAAATTTCAGGTTATATTCCTTCAGATGCAGGTCTGTATTCCTCAATGGATGCACTTGAATTCTTTAGATATTGCATCCGTTTTTACCAGGTAAAGAACGGCGATCAGAGGATAAATGAACTGGCACAAATGTTTGATGTGGACCTTACCAGGAAAGTTTCCGACCTGTCTATGGGAAACCGGAAGAAGGTATCTATTATCCAGAGCCTGCTGCATAACCCTAAGCTCCTCATTCTCGATGAGCCAACCACAGGGCTTGATCCTCTCATGCAATCAAACTTTTTCGAGCTGCTGCGGTCAGAGAACCGGAAAGGGATGACCATCTTTTTTTCGTCACACATACTTGGTGAGGTTCAGAAGCTCTGTAAAAGGGTTGCAATTATCAAGGAAGGGAGAATAATCCAGGTGGAAGACATTGAAACACTGAGAAAAAAACAGCTGAAAAAAGTATTTATCGAATTCAACGGCAGGGTAAAAAAAGAAGATCTCATTATCCCGGGCATTGAAGGTGAGATAGGCGGATCGGACAATATCCAATCATTCATATATTCGGGTGATATTAATATGCTTGTCGGCTTCCTTTCGAGGTACACGATAATAAATCTTATGATTGAAGAGCCGTCACTTGAAGAAATATTCATGCACTATTATAAATGACAGGGAAAATGAACAGGAACCTGTTCTTGATGGAAATAAAGAGAAACACGCTCAGCCTTACGGTCTGGATGATAGCTATAACCGTGCTCGTTTCAGTTACCATGGCTGTTTACCCTGTTTTTCTGGAAAATCAGTCAAAGATCCTTGGAATGATGAGTTTGATACCAGATGAATTGCTACAGTTCAAGGGGATTTCGGATTTCAGCGATTTTCTTTCAGTGCTTGGATTCTATTCTGTCAATAATATTATCTACATGATGGTGCTTGGAAGTATTTATGCAATCGTTCTTTCTTCAGGAATCCTGCTTAAGGAAGAATACAATAAAACCGCTGAATATCTGCTTACTCGTCCCCTGACCCGCAGCGAGATATTTCTGAGTAAACTTGCAGTTTTATTTATCAATGTTTTCTTACTGAACTTCGTAACAGCCCTGGCAGGATTTATATGCCTTGAACTGGTCAGAAACACTCCTTTCAGCACCGGGGCTTTCCTCATTCTTTCCCTTTACACCCTGTTGCTGAATATCCTGTTCGGTGCTGTCGGGCTTTTTATGTCAACCCTGGTCAGAAGAGCAAGACCGATCACAACGCTCAGCATAGGACTGGTCCTTATTCTTTATTTTATATTCACTCTATCGAAGATCACTGAAGGTATTTCCAGAATAGGATACCTGAGCCCGTTCAGATATGTTAAAACCAATGCAACCAGTCCGGATTATTCATTAGATTTCTGGCATCTCTTGTATTTTATCGGCATCTCTTTGCTGCTTATCGGATTGTCATACAGGCTCTATATACGGAAGGATATCTATACATAACCGGTCGCCGTCCCGAAAACTCCCGATATCTATCGGGACGGGAGCCGGTAACCGATACATCACATTTATTCAGAATGACCTGTAACTTTTGTAACTTTCACAAGTTATTAGAGTTGTAACAGCGTAAAATATTCCTGGGAATTGGATGACAACACCCTGATGACTCACGTAATTGCCGGTGAGATCGACAAACTGGGCGTATTGTATGAGAAATACAAGAAGCCCCTTTATGCTTATTTCTTCAGGTTTACCGGGGGTGATTATCATGCCAGCGAGGACCTGGTACATAATGTTTTTTACAGGGTCATCAGGTATAAGACTAGTTTCAGGGGGCATGGGAGTTTCGCAAGCTGGCTGTTCAGAGTCGCGCATAATACCGGGATTGATTATCACAAAAAGAACAGATATACTGACAACACCAGGGTTGAAGTCGGTGCGATAAGGGCTGTAATGGATGAAAACAGCGGCCCTGAAAAGGAGGAACAGATCGCAACCTTGCAGAAAGCATTGGATAAGCTTGGTTCCTTTGAACGTGAACTGATTATCCTTGGGAAAATAAATTGTCTCAGGTACAAGGAGATAGCTGATATCCTCAATATTACCGAAAGTAATGTGAAAGTAAGGATATTCAGGGCACTAAGGAAACTTAAGGATATTTATATAAAACTTGAAAATACTGAAAATGAAAAAGCAGGATCTGGATGATAGGTTAATTGACCTTCTTCAAGGAAGATTATCACCGGAGGAAGAAGAGGAGGTTATTGCCGGACTTGAAAAATCGGGTATTACCAGGGAAGAGATCGAGTCTTTACGTTCTTTCAGCCGGGTAATTGACGATACACCTGTTCCAGAACCTTCGGAATGGATGGATAAACGGTTCTATGCATTGCTTGAAGAAGAGCAGAGGAAAGCTCAGCCGGGTGAACCGGATATTAAGCCGGTAAAACCATTATTGGCTTTTTTGAATAATCCAGGGTTCAGGATAGCCGCCGGGATAGCTCTTTTTCTTCTTGGCTGGTTCGCAGCAGGCTGGACGGGTTCGGTAATTCCGGTTGGAAACAGGCAGATTGCAAACCTGGCAGGTGAAGTGAAGCAATTAAAGGAGACGCTGATATTGACAATGATGAGGGAGAGTTCTCCTGCCGAAAGAATTAGGGCCGTCAATATGGTCAGCGATTTTGAGACAGCTGATGAACAGATAATTGAAGGTTTACTGGGAGTGCTGAGGAACGACAGCAACAGTAATTTAAGACTCCTGGCTCTCGAAGCTCTTATACGGTACTCATCCCTCCCTGAAGTGCGCAAGAGCCTGGTATCCTCCATAGGGAATCAGACATCACCGCTGGTGCAGCTCCGTCTTGCTGAGATCATGCTTGCCCTCGGTGAGAAGAGTGCCGTTCCCGAGTTTAAGAAACTGCTTCAGGATGCAAGCCTGAATTACAGTGTAAGGGATAAACTGAATGAAGCCGTTGTTGTCCTCCTGTAAATCATTATTCATGATAGAGCGATATTTATTCGTTTCACTGATCCTGGCTTTTATCCCGTCACAAGCATTCTGCCAGAGTGAGCAGCTGGTAATAAATGCGGCTCAGATCTCACGTCCGGGCCTGCTGACATTTGAGAATCCCAAAGGATCAATAAAGGTTACGGGTTATGATGGTGATGTAATCCTTGTAACCGGCACGTTAAGGTTCAGGGATGCGGAAAAAACTGATGAAAACGGAATGCGCCGCATCGTTCAGAATCCCGTTGATATCTCGGCGGAGGTTAATGGCAATAATGTGACCATACTTTGCAGTTCAACGGGAAAAACTGTTGATTTCGATATAAAAATACCTCGTGATTTTTCTCTGAAGCTTAAATCGCTCGATAACGGAATTGTGGATATAGTTAACATTAATGGAGAAATTGAGGTGGAAAACACCGACGGGGATATTTTACTTGCAAATATCTCGGGTTCGGCCGTTTTGAGCTCTGTATACGGGAAAATATCTGCTGTTTTCAGGGAAGCGGATCCTGACAAACCTATGATGTTTACCTCTTTTGAGGGGGATGTTATAATTACTCTTCCCGGGACAGTGAATGCCAGCCTGAAGATGAGAACCGACAGGGGAGAGATCTTATCAGATTTTGAAATAAAACCGGCGAAAAGACTGCCTGTTGTAAAAAATGTTGAGAACACCCGTATATATTCGCTCGAAGACTGGGTAACCGGTACGATCAATGCAGGCGGTCCTGAATATATCATACGAAGTTACGACGGCGATATCTTTCTCAGGAAAAAATAGATTTTTTGTAACCTTTCCCGGATCAGCAGGTTTTTATTCAAAAGTCTTAACAATTAAAATTTAAAGCCATGAAAAGAATCTTATCCATATTATTAATTGCCTTCTTTATACCTCTTTTATCTTCTGCTTCCTTGAACGGGCAATCCGGTCCGGGAAAACTCGAGGGGACCTGGAAGATGAAGTCTCATGAAGGAGACATCCGGATTGAGTTCTCAGCAATTAACCGGGGTAACGATGGAGACAGGAGCACAATGTCAGTAAGCAAATCATTTTTAACGGGTTACACCGGCGACAGGAATAGCGGCTTCTTGTTGAAAAAACCAGGCGGTGAGATAAGGTTTACCGGTGATATTACATCCGATAACGGAGAGGGTACTTTTGTCTTTACACCTGATGAAAACTATGTTAAATCCTTTGCCAATGAGGGATTCAAGAATCTTTCACCTGCTGTTCTTCTGCTTTTTACGATCAAGAATACCTCAATTAACTTTGTTCAGGATGTTAAAAAACTTGGTTACTCCGATCTATCGGAAGATAATCTGACTGCACTGGTTGCCCTTGATGTTTCGGCCGATTATATCAAGGATATTCAGGATGACAGCTCTAAAGATCTCCCTCTGGGTAAAATTATCGGATTTAAAGCCCTTAATGTGGATCCGGAATATATCGCGAGAATGAAAAAGCTCTCAGGCGGAGACCTGTCTGCCGGTGATATAATGGCATTTGCAGCGTTGAAAGTCGATGAGAAATATGCTGAGGAGATGTATAAATCGGGGTATGAATTAACGGGTAAGGACCTCATTGAGTTCAAGGCTATGGGTGTTACACCTGAATATGTTAAAGAAATGAAGTCTGCGGGTTTTGATGAGATTTCCAGCAAGGATATCGTCCAGCTAAAAGCTCAGAATATAACCCCGGATTTTATAAAAGAGGTTAAAAGTATGGGATTCAAAGAAGAGATTACTATTCCGGTAATAGTGAAGCTCAAGATATTCAAGATAAACAAGGATTACATACGGCAAATGGATGCTGCCGGTTATCCCGGTCTGTCGCCTGAACAGCTGGTTCAGTTCAAAATATTCAACATCGACAAAGCTTTCATTGACAAAGCCACAGAATTCGTCGGATCAAAGCCCGAACCTGAAAAGATCATCCAGCTGAAAGTGGCCGGTGAAGATCACAAATAAGGCTGACGACTGATACTCGGTTACCGGTCGCTGGTAGTAGCCTGACACCTTTTACATAAATAAACTAACTTTACTCTTTAGTAATTACCCTATTATTGTGACCAACCTGCTATCCATGAAAAAAATCCTTATTACATTCTGTTTGTTAGTATTATTTGTAACAGCCATCCCTTCGAACATACATGCTCAATCCGCCGTAAACCGGGACACTGTACTTCTTGCGGCCAGAGAGATAATCAGGGAGACAGTATATTGCGCTCTTGTAACTATCGATTCAACAGGTCAGCCGCAGGTACGCACCATGAATCCTTTTCCGCCAAATGACGAACTGATAACATGGTTTGCAACTTCACGGTACAGCCGGAAGGTGAGGGAGATCAGAAGAAATCCTAAGGTATGTGTATACTTTGCCGATCATATGACTGCTAAAGGATATGTTAATATCACCGGAGATGCTGAAGTGATAGACGACAAGGAGCTGCTGTTAAAGATGAGACGCGATTACTGGAAGAGTATACCCGACTGGCAGACTAAATTTGTTCTGATCAGGATCGTGCCAAAGACCATTGAGGTGATCAATTACAGGCACGGGCTTAATAATGATGCTGTGACCTTCAGAGCTCCGTTTATCGTTCTTTAGCCGAAGGCAGTCAGTCAGCCGGTACAGTGAATCCCGCTTCCGGCAGGATAAAAGTAGTAAGCTGGACAGTCCTGAACGGTTATTTT
>JADDYF010000093.1 GCA_015712185.1 Bacteroidales bacterium | reverse complement strand
TTCCTATTTGAATGGAGAAGGGTTTGCGCTTGACACATTAAGAAATCCATTTATTACAACGTGGACCCGGACCGGATCGGGATCATCCTATTTCAGTGAGTCATTTGTAGTAGCTGCGCTGGACAGCTCCGGGAATATCAGTCCGCTTTCAAACGCATTACACACAATATTTGCAGAAGCTGAAATAGACACCTGCAATAAAAAGATTATAATCACCTGGAACAGTTATGCTTCCTACCCGAGGAATGTACTCAGCTATTCAATACTTTTCACTACTGACGGCTCCGGTTTTACAGAAGCAGGACAGGTAACTCCAGATAAGACAAATTTAATAGTCGATGATTTTATTTTGAATACCGGATATTGCTTTATTGTACGGGCTAATCTTTCCGAAGGTTTCATATCGGAGTCCAACAAACCATGTATTCTGACTAAAATGTTAAGACCGCCAGGCTGGATCAACGCGGATTACAGCAGAGTTACAACTGACAAGGATATCTTAATATCGTTCACAATAGATCCCTTGTCGGAGGTTAACTTATTCATGCTTGAGAGAAAAGCCGGTGTAACAGGTCTTTTCCAGGAAATAGCCCGGTTGAATGATGTAACCGGAACCATTACCTATACAGACAGGAAACCCGATCTGAACAAAGTCTATTATTACAGGCTCTCCGCGTTGAACAACTGCAGCAGTCCGATTGTCTTCTCGAATGTTACAACTAATATAGTCCTTTCATTGAAAAACGTTGATAATTCAGTTGTTTTATCATGGAATCCATATAAGGACTGGAATGGAGAGGTTGAGGCCTACAGGTTATTTGTAAATAAAGGAGATGTGTTTGAAGAGAGAGTTCAGATTGTTCCCTCAGATACAAGTTACACCCTCGCCAGTAAAGGACTTCTTGATATCATGTACGAAGCTTCAGGAAGCGAGGTTTGTTTTATGATTAAGGCTTCTGAAATCTCTAATCCGTTTGGTGTCTCAGGAGAGAGCTATTCCTCAGTGGTCTGCACTCCGGTCACAGAAGTAATTACAGTTCCGAATGCGTTTACCCCCGACAATAACTCTGTTAATGATCATTTTAAGCCTGTATTATCCTTTACACCAAAAGATTATAAGCTGATTATAACTGACTTACGGCATAGAACCGTTTTCGAGACAAACGATTTCAATTCAGAATGGGATGGTACTTCTCGAGGAGATCAGCTTCCTGCCGGTCTTTACCTGTGGTATCTGAATTTAATGACGCCTTCTGGCAGGAAAATCACAAGGACAGGTACGGTTACAATAATATTCAACCGTTGATAAATACAAGCTTTCAAACGCAGGTGCGCTGAACCAACTTTAAGGGAATAAAGCTATCTTTGTATCTTCGACAGAAGGCTCAGAATAAATTTATGGGGACCAAGGATATTTTTGATGAAGAAGATATAAAACTCATTCAGACCGAATATGATTCCCTGATAAACAACCTTATCAGATGCAATAAGCCGGGTGACAGGGAACAAATTGACAAGGCCTTCAGGATTGCCAACGAGGCTCACTGGAACATGCGACGGAAGGACGGCACACCTTATATTATTCACCCGATATCCGTAGCTAAAATAGTCAATCAGGAGATCGGTCTCGGTGCCAAATCAATTACCGTCTCTCTCCTTCACGATGTTGTTGAAGATACCGACTATCCTCTCGAAAATATTGAAAGGGAGTTTGGTACGAAGATAGCTTCACTTATTGACGGGCTGACCAAGATCTCGGGCACATACAATAAGGGTACATCATCCTCGATGCAGGCAGAGAATTTCAGGAAGATGCTGCTGACCATTTCTGATGACCTGAGAGTGATACTGATAAAAATCGGCGACAGGCTCCATAATATGAGAACCCTCGATTCGATGCAGGAACACAAGCGTATGAAAATCGCCGGTGAAACCATCTTCCTTTATGCACCTCTTGCCCACCGCCTTGGCTTATACGCTATAAAAAGTGAACTCGAGGACCTTAGCTTTAAATTCCGTCAGCCCCAGATCTACGAGGAAATCGCTTCAAAGCTGAAACACAGCGAGAAAAAATTCTATTCTCTCATAAATAAGTTCTCCCTTCCTATCATCGATAAACTGACACAGGCAGGTATAAGGTTTGATATCAGCGGACGGCCAAAATCGGTATTTTCAATCTGGAAAAAGATGTCATCGAAGAATGTGCCGTTTGAGGAAATATATGATGTACTGGCTGTCAGAATTGTGTTTGAGCCTCTTCAGGGTATCCCTGAAAAAACTCAGTGCTGGAATATCTATTCTGTTATCACCGATTCGTACCTTCCCAAGCCCGACAGGCTTCGCGACTGGGTAAGCAGACCTAAGCCGAATGGTTACGAAGCCCTGCATGTAACAGTTATGGGCCCCGAGGGAAAATGGGTGGAAGTGCAGATCAGGAGCAAGAGGATGGACGAAATAGCCGAAAGAGGGTATGCCGCACACTGGAAATACAAAGGCGACGATGCACAGGAAAGTGAGCTCGATAAGTGGATAAAGAAAATACGGCAGATGCTTGAAAATCCCCTGGAGGATCCTATCGAATTTCTCGATGAGTTCAAAATGAATCTCTTTTCCTCGGAGATAATGGTTTTCACACCGAAAGGAACCCTGGTAAGCCTTCCGAAGGGTGCTTCAGCACTCGATTTTGCTTACGAGATACACACCGAGATTGGGAACAAAGCTATCGGAGCCAAGATCAACTATAAGCTCAATCCTATCAATGCATTGCTCATGAGCGGTGACCAGGTGGAAATAATAACTTCCGATATTGCCAAGCCCGAAAAGGAATGGCTCTCGTTCGTCAGAACATCGAAGGCAAAGGAGGCTATAAAGGATGCACTCAGAACAGAAACAACAAACAGAGTGCAGAAGGGAATGGAAATACTTGAAGCAAAGCTGAGTGAAATGGGATTAACACCTAACGCCGAGATACTGAAAAAGCTGCTGCTTGCATATGATGTCCTTAATAAGGATGAGCTTTATTCAGGTATTGAGCTGGGGATAATAAATCTCGATAACCTGAAAAAAATTATACGCAAGTCTAATTCGAAAAACATAATAAAATACTGGGACTTTAAACTGATCGGATCGAAGAAGCCGCCAGTCGAAGACGAGCCTGAAGCCAGGAAGATCGATACAAATGTCCCGTTCCTTCTTAGGGAAAATGTTGAAAATGCAGAACAATCCTACGAGATAGCAGCATGCTGTAATCCCATTCCCGGAGATGAGGTCACCGGATACCTGTCGCCGGAGGGACCCATTATTATCCACAAGCCAAAATGCCCGACCGCAATCAGGCTTATGTCCAATGAGGGCAACAGGATAATCGCAGTAAAATGGGCAATGCATAAACTGATCTCTTTCCTTGCGAGAATAAGCATGACAGGGATTGACAGGATAGGTCTTGTAAACGATATCACTAATATCATCTCGTCACAACTTAAGGTCAATATGACAAGTATCAACATTACTGTCCAGAACGGTATATTTGAAGGAACCATTGATCTGTACGTTCATCATACCAAAGACCTTAATAACCTGATCCTGAAAATATCGAACGTAAAGGGCATTGAGAGTGTCAAAAGAGTTGAGGATTTCTCGAAGCAATCTGTGCTGTAAATCCTGCCTGATTATTTCAATAAATTTATCTACTTTTGTTATTATTTTAAATTAGACCAGATATGATCAGTGATGATACAAAACTGACAGTAAAGAAGATATTTACCGACTACCTTGAGAAAAAAGGACACAGAAAAACGCCTGAGCGTTTTGCCATTCTGGATGAGATTTATTCGCGTCCTGGCCATTTCGATATCGAGTCGCTCTATATTTTCATGAAGAACAAAAACTACAGGGTAAGCAGGGCAACGTTATACAATACAATTGAACTTCTTCTCAACTGCAACCTGGTTATTAAACATCAGTTCGGTAAGAACATTGCACAGTTTGAGAGAGCTTACCAGTGCGGCCAGCATGACCATCTCATTGATATTGATTCAGGTAAAGTTATAGAATTCTGCGACCCGAGGATTGATGAGATAATTAAGACAGCAAGTGAACTGAATAACTTTGTTCCGATGTATCACTCACTTTATATATACGGATCGTTCAATGAAAAGAATAAAAAATAAACCACCGGGAAAGCAAAAAAAAAGAGGATTTCCTGGCGATCCTCTTTCTTTTTACTTTATCAGCTGTCAGAAAGCATAGCCGAATGAAACCTGGAAGGGTATACCAACGCTTGCCCTGTCTTTGAATGCTTCCTCGTCAAAATCAGTTCCGGAAATATTCCACTTACGTGATACAAAACCCAGTCCGGTAAAGATATCCAGAGTAAAACCGCCGGCAGTAATCAACTGATAACCAATAACTGCATTGATATTCAGTTTAACAGGCTCAACCTTGTTGGTGTCGTCATCCTTGCTCTTAATTGTAGCCCTGGCATATGAGATATGTGGCCCTATGTAAAATCCTTCAGGGGCATTCAGATCACGGCTGATGTACTGTTTAAACATCCCCTGAATTCTCAGGCCGCTTGTTTTTATTCCTGAAACTTCTCCACCCTCGCTGGTAAGATCATCCAGATTTATCAATACGCTGGGTCCAAGGTATCCGGCGCCTATCTGGACAGAGGATTTTTTAGCAACAGCTATTTCGAAAAGAGCTTTATATTCTCCGGTCACCGGAACAATTATTACCCAGAATGGTCCTCCGAGTGCGGCAAGGGGATTGGTTTTGATTGCAAATTTATATTCTTTTGCATCCTGAGCATTAATGGGTACCGAAACACTCAACAACAAGGTTCCTACTAGAAGTAATAGAATGGTTTTTTTCATAATTAACAGGAATTATTAAAGTTATCGTTCATTGTAACGAATAAAATTACAAATTGTTCCTTAATTAACAGATATATTAAAATTACCATGAAATATAGTCTTATCACCATTTATCAACAAACAACCTTTATGGCATCATCAAACCATTTTTTTTGTAACTTGGAACCTGCTTTTTAAAAATCAGACATTTCTCTAAAATGAACATTGACATTCTGCTGGGCCTTCAGTGGGGTGATGAGGGCAAGGGAAAGATTGTGGACGCAATAAGTCCGCATTATGATATCATTGCGCGGTTCCAGGGAGGTCCGAATGCAGGACACTCACTCAAGATCGATAATGTCAGGCATGTCCTTCACCTTATACCATCAGGAATATTTCATCCGGATAAAACGAATATTATAGGTAACGGTGTAGTGATAGATCCGGCAGTCTTTAAACAGGAAATTGAAACACTCGGACCGCCTGTCAGCGAACTCTCAAAAAGACTTATTATATCGTCGAGAGCGAACCTGATCCTTCCAACGCACAGGATACTTGACGCTGCATATGAAAACCAGAAAGGATACGTAAAGATAGGATCAACCTTAAAAGGAATAGGCCCTGCCTACACGGATAAAGCAGGCCGTAACGGACTGAGGGCCGGTGAGATACTGCAAGGTAATTTCAGGCAGCTGTACGAAATGCATATAAAGAGACATCTGGCAATACTGACAAACTACAACTTTAATTTTGACCTCAGAGAGTATGAATCGGGCTGGTTTGAAGGTATTGAGATGTTGAAGAATTTCCCTATAATCAACACTGAATATCTTGTTAATGACCTTATCTCAAAAGGGAAAAGGTTGCTTGCCGAGGGTGCCCAGGGTACAATGCTTGATGTGGATTTTGGCTCGTATCCGTTTGTAACATCATCCAACACAATAAGTGCCGGAGCCTGTACCGGTCTGGGTATTTCTCCGAAGAAGGTAGGGGATATTATCGGGATTTTCAAGGCGTATTGTACCAGGGTGGGCAGCGGTCCCTTCCCTACCGAACTTAAGGATGAGACCGGCAACAGGATGAGGGCTACAGGCCATGAGTTCGGATCCACAACGGGACGTCCACGCAGGTGCGGATGGCTCGATATCCCTGCATTGAAATATGCAATAATGGTCAACGGCGTAACCAGACTTTTCATGACAAAAGCTGATGTCCTTTCAGGATTCGACACAATAAAGGTTTGCACTTCATATAAAGTTGACGGAAGTGAGTGTTTAGAACAGCCTTTCAGAAACGATACAGTCGTTGAACCGGTATATATTGAAATGCCCGGCTGGAAAGAAAATATCTCGGGGATAAAAGATTATCAGAAACTGCCGGCAGCTCTTAAGAATTACGTTGATTTTGTGGAACGACAGACTAACTTACCTGTTGCCATGGTTTCAGTTGGCCCTGACCGTAATGAAACGATTTTCAGACAGAATTAGAACTTACTTTTTTATATACAACCAGGTATCAATCTGAACCGTATCACGGAACTGTTCTAACCTGGCAACAGCTCTCCGGAAGCTCTCATGCGATTCGGCAGAAACCATTTCAAAATTTGTACCTTCAAGTTTTAAGATCTTTGTATCATACCCAAGCTTTCTGTATTCTTCCGCCCATGCTCTGGCATATTCAGGAGTAATAAAACTGCCGACTATTATATTGTATCTTGATGCAAGTGTCAGTTTCTCTTCCTCGGCTAATCTTATTGAATCGAGCCTTGCATTCTCAATTGCCATCAGCCTGTCCTGGACTCTTTTTAACGAATCGGCAACCCGGATGCTATCCTGCTGAGCCTTTAACATGGCAAGAGTTCTTTCTTTCTTATTAAATAACCCTCTATTCCTGAAGAATTTACAGGATGGAAGGGTGATCAGGAATGCCATTAAAATAATGACTGATAAACTTTTCATGATAAATATTTTATATAATCTGCTTACAATCAAAGATAGAAAATATTGACAATCAAACCAAATGATGATTCGTAGTCAGCTGGGAGGTGAGTTTTGGAGATTTCGTATATTAGCTTGTAAAATAAAGGTCAACATTATCCATTAATACCTGAACAGATGAAATCATTGATCCAGTTCTTTGAAGAGAGTGTTGAAAAATTTACAAATAACGTCTATCTGTGGGAAAAACCCCAGGATAAATACGAAGGAACAACATACGGGGAAACAAAAAAACAGGTCTATGAATATGCTGCGGGGCTTATCACTCTGGGAATAAAAAAGGGTGACAGGATAAGTCTGCTTTCTGAAGGCCGCAACAGTTGGGTAATCGGGGAGCTAGGTGTTCTATACACGGGCGCTGTGAGCATTCCTTTGTCTACCAGGCTGACTCCAGGAGAAATTAAATTCCGGCTTAATCACTCTGAGTCGAAAATGATTATGATTTCATCATTACATTTTCAGAAATTAAAAGAAGTTATTAAAGAGTGCGATACTCTTGAAATGATAATCCATTTCGACACACAGGAGGATTATGGTCCGAATGAGATCCATTTTAACGAAATAAGAAAGACCGGAAGAGAATGGCTTGATTCTGCCGGTAACATGAAAAAATTCATGGAGAATTGCCAGAGCATTACACCTTCCGATTTTGCCAACATCTGTTACACTTCGGGTACCACAGCAGATCCCAAAGGTATTATACTCACTCATGGCAACTATGTAACCAATGTTTACCAGGCTTACAGCCTGATTGATATTCCGCCGTTTTATAAAACTCTCCTGATATTACCGTGGGATCATTCATTCGGTCATACCTGCGGTATTTATGCATTTATGGGGAAGGGCGCCGGAATAGCTTCGGTGAAAACCGGCAAGTCACCCATGGAGGCAGTAAGGAATCTTCCGGTATGCCTTAAGGAGATAAGGCCTAACATGATGATGAGTGTTCCCGCAATCGCCAAGAATTTCAGGAAGAATATTGAAAAAGGGATTAAGGAAAAAGGCAAAGTTGCAGAAATCCTTTTTAATCACGCACTTAAGATTTCGTACTCATATAATAAAGAGGGATACAATAAAGGAAGAGGTTTGCAAAAGCTTAAAAAACCAATTCTGAAGCTCTATGACAAGATCCTTTTCAGCAAGGTAAGGGAAGCCTATGGCGGGGAGCTTGACTATTTCATTGGTGGCGGTGCACTTCTTGATATTGAATTGCAGAGGTTCTTCTACGCTCTGGGTATTCCTATGTACCAGGGTTACGGATTGACAGAAGCCTCGCCGGTTATTTCCACAAACGCCCCGGAAAAACATAAACTGGGAACCTCCGGTGTTCTGGTAAATAATCTCGACCTGAAGATTTGTGATGAAGACGGACGCGAACTTCCAGTCGGGGAAAAAGGTGAGATTGTGATCAAAGGCGGCAACGTGATGCACGGATACTGGAAGAATGACACAGCAACAAAAGAAACTATCAGGGACGGATGGCTTCATACCGGCGATATGGGTTATATGTCGGCAGATGGTTATCTGTATGTGCTTGGAAGGTTCAAGAGCCTGCTGATTGCCGATGACGGAGAAAAGTTCAGCCCTGAAGGTATTGAAGAAGCAATCTCCCAACAATCGAAATACATTGATCAGTGCATGCTTTACAATAATCAGAAACCGTATACCGTAGCCCTTGTGGTGCCCAACCAGCATGCCCTGAAGCTCTATCTTGAGGAAAGGAATCTTACAGCCGATTCTGATGAGGGTAAACGCGCAGTGCTGAACTTGATTGAAAATGAGGTCAATGAATACCGTATTAGCGGTAAATATGGAAAGATGTTCCCCCAAAGGTGGCTTCCGGTTGCCCTGGGTATCATTGAGGAAGGTTTTACGGAAGAGAACGGTCTTATGAATTCAGTAATGAAAATTGTCCGGGGGAAAATAATGGATAAATACCAGGACCTGATTGATTACCTTTATACTCCTGATGCAAAGGCCATCACAAATGAAAGAAATATCGAGGAAGTTGAGAAGATGAAGCTAGGTTAGGCTTTACATTCAGGCAAGCCTGCTCTTGAACGGAAGAAAAGTCATGAAGTCGGCATGGTGTACGATATATGCTTCAACCGATCTTTTAACGAGGTCTCCTTCCTGTGCATGGGCCGCAATTACATGACATATTTCCGGTGGGACACCGCATTCCTCCGCAAGGGAAACTCCTGAGAAGGGATGCCTGAGGTACTTTCCATATGAACCCTGTACTGCTTTCCCGTCCTTATCCAGCTCATATTCAAGTAGCTTACCGACATCGGCAAGGATAGCTCCCGAGATAAGTACATCCATATTCACTGGAAGATCCTTTCCGAAAAACTCCCTGAATTTTTCACCACTGGCTCTGGCAATATGGACTACACAACGTTTATGAGCCATAAAGCTTACCTTAAGATCGGGGCCGCATAGCAGGGTGAACGGGATATGTTCCAGATCATCGGGTGTAAGAACGCTTCTTCTAAATGCCAGATCCCATGTCTCAGCTGTTTTTTCACGAATTGAACTGTCGCTGATCCAGTCCAGCTCGGGCCATAGTTTTTTTATCTGTTCAGTCATTTCACTATAGTTTTCTTAATTTTTCAATTATTGCATCAGTCATCCGGATAGTTGAGGCCGCACCATTCTGCACGACTTCAGGCTTACCCGTCATCTTCAACATATCGTAGGTCCTCACCTTACCTTCCTCAATCACTGCAGCGACCGCATTTCTTATGTCGGAGTACAGCTTCTTTTCACCGAGATAATCAAGCATCATGGCGGCAGATTCAATCATCGCAACCGGATTAACGATCGGTACTTCATAGCCGGCATATTTCGGGGCTGATCCATGAGTGGGTTCAAATACCGCGATTCCATCTGATGAGAACTGCACGCTGCAGGCAAATCCCAATCCTCCTATCAATCCTGCAAAAGCATCTGATACGATGTCACCAAACATATTTCCAGCAACAATAACACCATAATCCTCGGGATTTTTTGTCAGCCACATCATCTGGGCATCAATATTCGTATTCATAAGTTTTATCTCAGAGTACGAGTTTTTCTGCATCTCTTTTGCCAGCCTCCACATAAGTCCGGAAGTTTCTCTTACCACATTCGGCTTTTCACATACAGTTACCGACTTATACCCGTATTTCCGGGCATGTTCAAAAGCTGCTGACAGGATCCTGGAGGTGGCTTTTTTAGTGAAAATTCTCGCTGAGACTGACAGTTCATCGACAGGTACATCACCAAAGTTTTTCCTGAATCGTGGATGGGTCAGAAAAGCCTTGTATACCTGCTCGGGGGGATTTGTCCATTCTACGCCAGAATAGAGGCACTCGGTATTCTGACGGAAAATAACCACATCAACCAGTGGCTCCTCGACGGTATTTCCTCTGCCCCGGCGAATGAAATTAAGGGGATTACCTTTATATGATTTACACGGTCTGACGCAGATATCCAGGTTAAAATGCTGCCTGAGCCCGACAATAGGACTTGAGTATTTGAAGCCTTTTCCTCCCAGTGAAGGATCAAGTTCCGCCTGGGCTTCATCCTCGGGTTTGGATGTTATTGCACCAAATAAGACAATTTTATGCCTGGTTATCAGGTCGAGGGTCCTCTCAGGTAAGGGATTTCCCTCCTTTCGCCAGAATTCCCATCCAATATCGCCATAAATGTATTCTGCATCAAATCCGGCTGCATCCAGTACCCTGACCGCCTGTCGAAGAACAACAGAACCGATACCATCACCAGGAAGAACTACAATAGTTCGTTTTGTCATATTATTAAATGTTTATCATATAAAAATAATTAAAATCTGAACCTGTGGTGCGTGAGAATCGACCGGAAACCACTACTTTTGCTACTTATTCACCAATACATGAGCGTTTTCACAGGTCTGAAACCGTCGCCAATCTGGAATTATTTCGAAGATATCTGCAGGATTCCGAGGTTGTCAAAAAACGAAGGAAGAATAAGACGTTATCTGGTCGATTTTGCATTGAAGAACAATCTTGATGTAAAAGAGGACAGCATTGGTAACGTACTGATATCCAAAGAACCTTCACATGGAACGGAGAAGAGAAAAACTGTTGTTCTTCAGAGTCATATGGATATGGTCGGAGAAAAAAACGCTGAATATCCGCACGACTGGTCAGTCGACCCTGTAATTCCCATCGTCACTGACGGATGGGTCTCAGCCAGGGGTACCACTCTTGGTGCGGATGATGGAATCGGTCTTGCATCCCAGCTGGCTGTTCTTGCCGATAAGAACCTTAAAGCAGGCAGGTTAGAATGCCTTTTTACTGTTGATGAGGAATCGGGCATGACAGGAGCCTTAAACCTTGATTCTGACTTTTTCAGCGGAAGGATCCTGTTGAATCTTGATTCTGAGGATGAAGGTATTTTGTATATAGGATGTGCCGGTGGTATGGAAACGATCGGTACCATGAAATACAAACCAGTGTCCCCGGACAAACAACATACTGCCCTTGAGATCTCACTAACAGGACTCCATGGCGGACATTCAGGCGATGAGATACATAAAGGGTATGGCAACTCGGTAAAAATAATGACCAGACTGTTATGGAAGCTTTCAAATCAGTTCGATATATCAGTAAGCATTTTTAACGGAGGTAACCTCAGGAATGCAATACCCAGGGAGGCTTTCTCGGTAATTGTTGCAGACAGATCAGCTGCAGGTGAGATAAGAAATGTTACTGAAAAGTTTTATTTAACTGTTCTTGAAGAATTCGGAAAACTCGAGGAAAACCTGAAAATTTCAATCAGAGAGACAGATTTGCCAACAACTGTAATGGACAAGGAGAACCAGTTAAAGCTGCTGGCTTCTTTAAATTGCTGTCCGCATGGTGCCATTGCATGGTCCCAGGAGATGGAGAACCTGGTTGAGACTTCAACTAACCTTGCGTCTGTAAAATTTGAGGAGGAAAACGAAATAAGGATCAATACCACCCAGAGAAGTTCCATATAGTCATCAAAACATGATTCTGCATCGATGGTTGAGACCTGTCTGAAGCAGGAAGCTGCAGATATAATACATTCAAAAGGCTATCCCGGATGGAGACCGAATATGAACTCAAAGATTCTGAGGATCACGCGTGATTCGTACAAAAGACTGTTTGGAAGGGAGCCTCAGGTGAGGGCTATTCATGCGGGTCTTGAATGTGGTCTCATATTTGAGAAATTCAAGGGAATTGATATGATTTCGTTCGGACCTACTATCAGGGGTCCTCATACTCCCGAAGAAAAAATTGGAATCAAAACAGTCCAGATGTTCTGGGATCTGCTGATAGATGTGATTGCCAATATCCCGGATGAACAGGAATAATCATTCGGATCCAGGACCTGCTTTAGTTTTCAATCATAGCTGAAAAACTCATCCTTCCCGGTTGAGCATACAGGGCAAATATAAGTATCAGGAAGGTCACTGAATGGTACACCGGGCTCAATCCCTCCTGGCGGATCCCCTATTGCAGGATCATAGATATAACCACATATCTCACATTTATATCTTTGCATGTCAGCCATCTACCCTTGCTTTATTTTTCGAATGACATCTATTACCGTACCGTCAACCCATTTTACGGCAGCCACTATATCCTCTTCAAATATGGGTTTTTGTGGTTTTCCACATATCTTTTCTGCTTCCTCCTTCAGTTCAGCAATTGTCTTCAAAGGAAGTCCGCTGCCTTTTAAACTCCTGATCAGATCTTTCCGCAAAGGATTAACAGCAATTCCCCTTTCGGTGATTACAACATCTATAAGTTCACCGGGACCGCACAAGGTAGTTACCTCATCTACTATCACCGGTATCCTGTCGCGAAACAACGGAACAGGTATTATAACATTGCGCGCATGAAGGCAATTCTGCCAGCCGCCAATTCCGTGCAGCAGATACCCGTCTGAATGTGTAACCACATTCCCGTTGAAATTCAGATCGATCTCTGTTGCTCCCAGGATCATAATATCCATCATGCTTGTAAGGTTGCCTTTTGAGTGATAATTATATGCATTGAATACAGGATAAGGTACATGTTTCGGATTTTTCTCTACAGATCTGACTGCATCGAGATCGAATGCCTGCGCATCCAGAATATAATTCATCTGCCCTTCCTCAAGCATGCTGACCATGTATTTTGTGCTCCCGCCAAAGCCGAGCTTTGCCGTCCACCCTTTGCGTTTCATAATTTCCTGCAAAAATACGGCTATGGCCAGCGAAGTACCTCCGGCACCGGCCTGAATGGTAACTCCATCCCTCAATATCCCTGATTTCTCAAGAAATAAAGCGGTCAGCTCTGCAATGAGCAGCCTGTCAGGGCTCTTCGTGATCTGCGTTGTTCCGGAGACTATTTTCTCAGGTATACCTATTTTATCAGTAACGACAACATAATCAACATAATTCCCTTCAATTTCCAGCGGGAAACAAGGGATTTCAACAAGGTTATCGGTTACTACAATTACTTTTCCTGCATACATGCTGTCGGCTTTTGCATAACCAAGCACACCGCATGCTGAAGGTCCTCCCGTACCCCTTGCATTGCCAAAAGAATCTGCTGACGGGGCAACCAGCACTGCAATATCAATCTTCACCTCACCGTCCTGTATAGCCTGAACCCTGCCGCCATGTGAACGCAGAACAGCGGTGCCTTTCATTCTGCCTTCAGAAACATACCGGCCAAGCGGGCCATTCATGCTGCCCTCAATCCTGTTGATTGTGCCGTTGTCGAGGTACCTGATCAGAGGTTCGTTGCATGGGAATGATGCAGATGGAAACCATACAAGATCTTTCACACCCATTGCTGATGCAATCTCAAAGATCCTGTTGCTGACCAGGTCACCGTCCCGAAGGTGGTGATGGGTTGAAATGGTCATTCCGCTGGCAAGCCCGCATCTGTGCAAAGCTTCTTCGAGAGAAGTAACGACCTTATTCCCGTCAGACGGAAAATCGTTGCACGTGGGGACTGGCGGAGAATGTTTTGTACCTTCCGGCCGGTGTTTACCCACACCTTTAAAAGGTATTGCAGGCTGGCCGTTAATTTTCAGAGGGACCCTCCTGCCAGCAGCATTTATCACAGTTTTAATTGCCATATATCCTGCGATTTAATCATTCATTTCCTTCAGCAGGAATTTCTTCCATCCAGTTGGGAGACAATCTGCCCAGTTTCACAGCCAGATCGATAATCTTCTGAGCTCTTGCGACAACAGGAGGATCAATCATCTTTGTTCCCAGCGACACTACACTGAGACCGTTCTTCCTTGCTTCTTCAAATGCCGCTGCAATCCTGGTCGCTTTCTGAATTTCTTCTTTATCAGGAGCAAATCCTTCGTTGATGACAGATATTTGCCGCGGATGGATACATCCCATTCCTTCGAATCCCATTGCTTTCGATAACGTTACATTTTGTTTCAGACCTTCTATATCTCCGACATCAGAGAAAACAGAGTCAATAGGCTGGGTACCGGCCGCCCTGGCAGCAACCACGAGCCTGCTCCGTGCAAAAAATGACTCCTTACCTTCAATGGTTCTTTGCACTCCAATGTCAGCAGTATAATCCTCAAGCCCTATTGCCATTGCTACGATGTTTTCTGAGGCTCTGGCTATATCAAACGAATTTTCAACACCAAGGGCGCTCTCGATAACAGGCATCAGGAAGACAGGATTACGTATCCTATTCCTCTTTCTCACTGCCGAGATCTCATTCTCAATGATTCTTACCTGTCCGGGATTTTCACATTTCGGTACAACAACAAGATTAACATTATGAGGGATCAGCATACGCAGATCGGCAATTCCCCTTTCTCCCTGGTTTATTCTGACCATCCTTTCCGCACCATAAAAATTTACCTGGCGGAGAGCATTCCTTACCAGTATCCGTGCTTCGTCCTTCTTTTCGGGAGCAACTGAATCTTCGAGATCGAGTATAATCCCATGAGCAGAATGAAGACCTGCATTGATCATCATGGCTGGTGTGTTTCCCGGCAGATAAAGCCTTGAGAACCTGCATCTCCCGGCTGTTGAACAATATCGGTTTTCCTTTATGAATTCCGGAAGATATTCAAGTTCGGTATTAACAAGTTTTAATATAGCCGCTTCGAGCCGGGCAGCGATAACGAATGGAAGGGCTCCCGAATCATTGATTCTTAAATCTGCATTCCTGATATTAAAAAAACTCAGAATCTCAATGCATTGCTCTTTTATTGATTTCCCGTAAAGAGCTGCAACCTTCGATGCCAGTTCTATTTTTATCCCGCTCCTGTTTTTCAGCTGAAGCGTGATTTCACAGTCTGATCTCACCTTTGGTCCGGCATTACCTGCTGTGGCAATAGTGCTATTCATTTCACAAGTAATTAACAGAATTTCAGCCGTTCTTATCCTCGCAGATCTCAATCATCACACCGTGTGTCGACCGTGGATGGATAAAAGCGATATCGAGTCCCTCTGCTCCTTTTCTTGGTACAGAATCTATGAGTTTTACGCCCTGCCGTTCCGCATGTTTCAACTGCTCCTCTATGCCCCTGACCGCGAAAGCAATATGATGAATCCCTTCTCCCCGATTTTCAATGAATCTGGCAATAGGGCTTTCAGGGCTGGTAGCTTCAAGCAGCTCTATTTTAGTTTGTCCGACCCTGAAGAATGCTGTTCTTACTTTCTGCTCTGCTACCTCTTCGATATTATAACATTTCATGCCGAAAACCTTTTCATAATGGTCTATTGCATTCTTAAGATCTGCGACCGCTATTCCGATATGTTCAATATGTGACGGATTCATGTAATGGTGATTTTTTCAGTTTCAGGAACTTTCCCTATATGGAATGATCTGATTATTCAAATTTTAACAAAAAATTTACTGACGTTAAAACGGAAACTCGACAGGCGTCTTAACTTCCGGCTCCTTGGTTTCAGGCTTCCTGGCAACCTGGTGCACAGCATTGCCATCAACAAAAATAGCTTTATAAGGTGTTGTAGGGCAGGCAAACTCACAATGGCCACAACCGATACAAATCTCATTGTTTACTTCGGGAATTAACAGATTTCCCTCATAAGGTATCATATAAACTGCCTTGGTCGGGCATGCTTCGGAACATGCGCCGCACGCAGTTTTTTCGGTTTTGACAATACAGTTATCCTTTATAAAGTTTGACTTCCCGATCTGGGTGAGCTTTTTAGCTTCAAGTTCCAGGGGACGCAATGCATATGTCGGGCATATTTCAGTGCAAACCGTACAATTATAGGTGCAGAAGCTCCTGTGATAATCCATCACGGGCTGCATCATTCCTGCAACACCATACTGCAGCCATGCTGGCTGAAGGACATTATTTGGACAGGCGGTAATGCAGAGTGAACATGCTGTACAATCCTTGTTGAAACCGGCTATCGAACCTCCGCCGGGCGGGCATACGGGAGTTGTCTTGTTTTCCTTTACCGTAGATGCTTTGGTCGGTACCGGGGTTCTTGCTTCCTGTCCCCTTGCTGTTTGTGACAAACCAAACAGAAACATCAGCGATCCTGCAATGAATTTACGCTTATCCTCATCAGTCTGGTGTTCTTTTTTCTTAAGGCTGACCAGACCGTATGAAATGGCCTTATCGGGACAGATGTTTATACAATTGAAACAATCAACACACCGTGTTACATCGACATGGTACTGAAGAAAATCGATGCAAGAAGATTTGCATCCTACCGAGCATCTGCCACAGCGGGTGCATGCACTCTCATCAAATTTTATCCTGAAGATGGATATCCTGGAGATGAGACCAAGGAAAGTCCCAACCGGACAGATCATGTTACAGTAAAGCCGTCCCCTGGTCAGTGACAGACCACCGATGAGAAGAAAGAATGCAGCAGGAATTGAATATACAAGCAGAGGATATCCTTTTACTGGTGTATGACTCAGTGCATAAATATCGAATTTCCCGAGTAAACCTGAAAGCAGGTTGTTTAATACAATAACTGCCGGTTTAACAAAAAGAGTAATGAACCTCCCGAAAATACTGTAAGGATCAAGCAGCGTAACGAGATATATTCCCCAGATAAAAGTTACGATAAGTGTCGCTGCCAGAATAGAATATCTGACAACCGTGAAGGGTTTCTTGAATCCGTATCTTCTGAATTTCCGCCTGATGCGCCCGCCGATTCTGCTAAAAATATCCTGTCCTATACCCAGCGGGCAGAGAAAAGAACAATATGTCCGGCCGGTGATCAGTGTCAGAACCAAGATTATAATGAATCCTCCCGCAATCATTGTCTGCAGATCGTAGAACTTAATTGCTGAAGGAATAAATTGTAAATAAAGCAGATAGTTGAAATAATCAGCCGGAATAATATATCTGAAATCAACAAAGACAAGGAAAAAACAGATGAACACCAATGCTGAGATCAGAATGCGGAATCTTCTGAGAAATGGTGATTTCATCAGGAATTACATTTTAATTCTTTTTATGTTGATGGAATCCAGGTTCATGTTTCCCAAACCCATTTTATGTGCAATTGGTATATACTCAATCCTCGCGACTTCAATGCCAAGCATCTTTGCAGCTGCTGCATCACCTGCGACCCAGTCGGTCGTAATGATCTGCGATTTCATCTGTACAAGATCTTCCTTCGAAACACCCATCGGGCCATTCTTAACCATTACATTGTAACAATCTATAATATTCAGTACAGGTTTCTTTTCAAATAATGCATAATCGGCAATACACTGGTTGAGATCATTTGAATGCCAGAAAGCTCTGTCCCAGACAACCCCCATCATGTTTTTCAGGCAGCAGGTCATTCTTGTTGAATTATGGTTTTTCAGAATTGGCACATTGATAAAGACATCTGTTTCAAGAAGCAGTTCATGCACTTTTGCACTCTTAAGCTTAACGCCGCCAGGAATATTTATCTGCTGGTAATAGTTCTCGGAATTGGCAGGAACGACCTTCGCACCTGCCGATCTGGCTATCTTCTCCAGACCTGAGTTTTTATAACAGTTTATCCAGTTGTCGATGGTATGGTCAAAAACATATACCTCCCTGGCGCCTGCCCTGAAGCAATGTTCTATTACTCTTTTAAGCAGCAACGGATTTGTATTGGCACCGAGTTCAGGTATGACATCCCATCCTATATTTGGTTTAACCAGCACTTTCTGCCCTTTTTGTATAAAAGTCCCCAATCCGCCAAGCTCCTGGATCCCGAGATCAAACATGGCATCAGGATTTCCTCCCATGACAGCAACCAAGTCATATTTTGCACCTGAAGATGTTGACGTCCACAGCTTTCCGTATCCGCCCGCACCAATTGCCGCTCCTGCTGCCAGACCAGCTCCGGCTGATTTCCTGACAAAGTCCCTTCTGTTCATCATTGAAATAACTTCAAATCAAATATTACAGGAAAAAGTGTCGCAAAATACGATTTTTTTTTATTATTCTTTGAAGATTGTATGTAGTATATTAGCGCTTGAAAAGTTATACAATGCATTTTTCGGGTGCTGAATCAACTTTTCTCCTTTTTGTATGTTCTAAACATAATCGATTTGCCTGACATGAAAATCCTCTGTTACGATTGTTTTTCAGGAATAAGCGGAGACATGAATCTGGGTGCCATGCTCGATCTTGGTATTAGTGAATCATATCTTGTTGAGAATCTCAACAAATTAAATCTTAAAGGCTGGAAACTGGATGTTGAAAAGGATCAACGTCACGGGATTAAAGGCACAAAAGTCACTGTGAAAGTAACCCGGCATGAACACAGGCACAGGTATATTGCCGATATTGAGAAGATTATTGATCAGTCGGAACTCGACACCAGAACGAAAAAACTTAGCAACAAAATTTTCATGAAGATTGCTGAGGCTGAAGCTGCAGTCCATGGAATCTCAATCGATGCGGTTCATTTCCATGAAGTGGGAGCTATTGATTCCATCATAGATATTGTCGGTGCTGCCATTTGTTTTAA
>JADDYF010000083.1 GCA_015712185.1 Bacteroidales bacterium | reverse complement strand
CCCCTATGGACTACGAAACATTAATCTGAAAGGGTATAAATCAATATCTTATACCCTTTTTTCTATTGATTAGTAAAAAAGTAGTAAAATATATTTGCTGTTTGACTAATAACTCTCCAATCTTTTGATTACAGCTTTTTTTATTTAGATATTATTACTTGCTGTGACTAAAAGAATTAATAGTCACAGTTTTAAATATGGGGACTGCAATATTTTTCATTATAAGGCAGCAAAAAAAGCTGTTGCCAGTCAAAAGAATAATTAACTTTACTAAAACAGATGTGTGCAGAGAGGAGTAATTTTCGAGATCAGTTTAACCAGCTCTCTGTATTCAATTGATTTTAAGTTTAGTGGAGAAATAGTTCGTTTCCCCTATGCGACTACTTGTATTCTAAGTTCCCGTTATATATCAGAGGGCCGATAAAAAACTATTGTAATCAATAGTCAACTATCCTTCAGGCAACGAATTGAAAATCCAGACTGTTTAAATAATAAGCCTTGACTGTCTATTCCATTGCTGTTGTAAAATACGCCCCAATATATAGCAGAATTATAAATACTCTCAGAAGCACTCCACCAGTTACCTTCAAGGCTGATCCAACTCCAATCGTTAAAGTCGGGATCAACAAATAAGTTACGCGTTCCTCCCGGAAGGGCTGTAAACCCAGATGTATTTGTCGCACCAATATTTGGGCTTTGCCAATGAGTATTGCCGGTTTCTTTTAGCTTGCCACCCGCAACGTCTTTACCACCAAGGTATGTTGTAAGTATAGACCATTCTGCATCGGAGGGAACATGCCAGCCTGCGGGGCAAAGTTTTTTTGTATCAACTGCAAACCAGTTATATAATGCACCATAAGTAGCTTTATATGCCAAAGAATCATTATTGTACCAACAATATGCACCTGTAGTTAAGCCTGACCATTCAATAAAATCGGTAACATTGGGTACAGACAAACCATCATTGTATTTTGTGGTTTTGAGATTCTCTGCCATCCAGCGCTGAGTTCCAATCTGAACAGTTTTATAGATATTGCCGTCAATATCCGAAACAGAACCATAAATTAAATCAGGATCAAAAACAATTGAGCCGTGTGAAGAAGTGGTAAAGTATAACTCATTACCGTAAGCTGTCCCCAGACTATTGGTGGCATAAGCACGCACATAATAAGAGGTATTCGGGATTAAGCTGGTCATATTACTTGAAAAAGTACCAGAGCCAATTCCATCCGAAGTTTTATAACTGTCTACAGTTGGCGTGGGAGTTGTGCTCCAGCATACCCCGCGAACTGTTACTTCGACGCCTCCATCGAAAGTAATAATTCCTCCCGTTGTGGCAGCGGTAGTTGTAATCTGGGTTATATCATTTGTAATCAGTTTGGGTATTTCATTTTCAATATCTTTATTACAGCCGTAGAATGTTGCCATCCAACCAGCAAATAATGTAAATGCGAGTAATTTAAATGCCTTTTTCATAATAAGTCGTTTCAGGGGATTATTACAAACTAAATCTCAATTACATGAGAAACCGCCTACAGATGATAATGTTCACTAAAACTTAATAATTTTCAGAAAAATAAAATTGGAGAATTAAGCTAAGTTTAGGTTTAACCCGGATTTTTGTTGGAATCCTCCTTTTACTGGTGTAACTTTAATAGATAGTAATATGCCTGATATGAAACGAAATCCTTTTTCTTTAAGAAGAGTCATTGTGATACTCTTATTGTGTTTTGTTTCCGGTAGCATAATGGCACAGAAAATTAACCTTGATACATTAACTATTGACGACCTTAATGTTTACAAGGATAAAGCTGTCAAATTGAGAAATGCAGGGATGATTGTAACTTTTACCGGTGTAGGCATTGCTGCAGCAGGATGGATCAGTTCATCAATCTGGGCTGGAAACTTTAAGGGTGAAAGCGGGGAGGGTTTTATTACGTTGGCTCCATTTTTTATTGGCATGGCAGTCGGTATTCCTGCTGCAATAGTTGGCATTCCTATATGGACAATCGGAGGCAGGAGAATAAAAAAAGCTGTCCTTGCTATAAAGAGGTTTGACACAAAGCCAGAAAACTCATTGGCGCTTGGGTTGGGAATAACATTAAGGTTTTAACAGATTGCCTTACATCATTTGAACTATTGCCAGTCCCCGGAAATCAGCTCCGGGGATTTTTTGTTCTTAAAACTAACCGGAATTTGATTTTGGCATCAGGATAATTTACTTTTGTACTGACAGATCCCACTAACCTGACTTATTGAAAATAATAAACT
This sequence comes from Bacteroidales bacterium, assembly GCA_015712185.1. Taxonomy (GTDB): domain Bacteria; phylum Bacteroidota; class Bacteroidia; order Bacteroidales; family VadinHA17; genus LD21. The sequence goes on along the minus strand of JADDYF010000083.1, from coordinate 14,938 downwards.
ATCCAAATGTCAATCTGGTCCGCTGAAATACAAAAACTTGAGACACTCTTTGACTCAATAAATGGCAGGTTTCCTGAGTTGGGAAAAGAGCTGGAACGACTTATCAGGGCTAATGATGAGAATATGGTTCTCCTTTATTCAAGAAGGTGCCTTGAAGTTATCATAACCGATCTATGTGAGTGTGAATTAAAAAGAGAAAGAGGAACTGAGCCTCTCAAGGGCATTATTGACAAGCTGAATAAGGAGAGAAAAGTACCTTCTCACATATTAACTTCAATGCACGGTCTGAATGAACTTTCCACTTATGGTGCCCATCCTAAAGACTTCGATCCTGAGCAGGTTAAGCCGGTCCTTATTAATCTTGCAGTAATACTCAGGTGGTATTTGAAATACAAGGGTTTTGATAATACTACTCAGACTGGTGAAGACAAAGTTACTCAATCAGAGATACATAAGGAATTTGGACATGACAAAGGAGTGACAAAACAGGAAAAGACAATCAGATTAAAGAGACCAAACCGCCTGGTATGGATATTTTCAATAATTGTCATTATAGTATTGATCGTTTTGTATGCCTATCCGAAATTGTTTAAAGGATCAGGTAAGACAAGTGTTGAAAAGTCTGTCGCGCTGATGCCTTTCAAGAACCTTACAGGTGAAATATCGAATGATTTTCTGGCTGATATGCAGAATGAAGCTTTATACCAGGAATTAGGTAAAATAAGCCAGGTAAAACCATTAAGGATAGTAGGTCCCGTAACATCTGCCACCTTCGAAAGGAACAGATTGTCAGTATCCAAGTTTGCCAGGGACGCTGATGTGGAATACCTTATAGAAGGATCCGTTTTAAGTTCAGGAGTTGTGCAGGAAATAATGGTCAGGATGATTCAGATATTACCAGAGGAGAGACTTGTCTGGGCAAACAATTATACCACCGATCGCAAAAACATTCTAAAAGTTTATAACAGTATTGCTCTCCTGATAGCCCAGAAGATTGGCCTTGATTTGTTGCCACCCGACCAGGTAAAACTACCCAAGCCACAGCTTGTTAATCCGCAATCATTTGAAGCTTATGTCAGAGGAATGTCAGAATTGGAGAAATCGACAGAGGACGGGATGAAGAAAGGACTGGAATATCTTCGTGAATCGGTTAACAGTGCACCCGAAGATCCTTTCGCAAATGCAGGGTTAGCACTGGGTTATCTGACAATTGCTCATAGTGCCCTGGATCCGGGAAATGCCCTGGAAAAGGGCGAAGAATATGCATTGAAGGCGCTGATGCTTGACTCTGCAAAAGCTGAAGTCCATGCTGCACTGGCGATCGCATACCTGTACAAATCCTGGAGATTTGCGGAATCAGAAAAACATTTTAAACGTGCCCTGGAGCTGAATCCCAACCTCGATATGGCCCATTATCATTATGCATGGGGGCTTTTCCTGTGGGGCCGGATGGATGAAGCAATCGCTGAGCATAAGCTTGCGCAGAAGTATGATCCATACAATCCCCTCCATACAGCATGGCTGGGAGAATTATATAACTATGCCGGCAGATATGAAGAAGCGGTGCAGGCAGCCCTTAAATCGCTTGAAATTCAAAAGGATTATCCTATCGGTTACCTGGTATTGGGAAGGGCATACCTGAATATGGGCAGGAATGATGAAGCAATAAAAATACATCAGAAACTGGCTGAGCTATATCCGGCACAACTAAATGCCCTCTGCCTGACATATATTGAGACTGGTCACCGTGAGGAAGCTGAAGAGATTCTGAAAATAATCGAAAAACGGGATGTGACCTCTGCAAATGCATACCACCGGGCGCAGATTTATGCCGCATTAGGCATAAAAGATGAAGCTTTCAAATGGCTTAGTTATGAGCCTCATCATGCTTTTGTCGCCTGGGCAGCTGTAACTAAACATTTTGAATTGCTGCATGGTGATCCGCGCTGGGAAGAATTTCTGAAAAGGCTTAATCTGCCAAAGAATTGATCAGGTTTATCCTGACCAGCTAACGATAAAAATCCTGTCCGCCATCCTGTCATCCCGAAGCAGCAAAAAAGGCTGTTGCCGGGTGAAAGAATAATTAAAATTAAAAAGAGGTGGCTGAAAAATAAATAATTTGATTATTTTTGCGCGTCAAAAAAGCCGAAAGCTGAATATAACAGGGATTCGATTCCGCTATGTAGACTACAATTCAGGACATACGGTTTAAAACAGAGAAGTATGGCATATCATAAGTCGTCGGAAAAAAGAAACAGGCAGGAAAAAGCCAGGAATGAAAGCAACAAGTACTATGCAAAGACAATGCGTAATACTCTTAAGACTTTTCGTGCAACAACCACTAAAAAAGAAGCTGAAGAGTTAATACCAAAAATGAATTCCATGCTCGACAGGCTGGCAAAGAAGAGTATTATCCACGGCAAAAAGGCTGCAAACCTGAAATCATCCGTACAGAAACACTATAACAGCCTGAAATAATTTAAAATCCTATACCTGCAGGGCCGTCAGAATCCGACGGCCTTTTTTATTTGATCCGGTTTTCCTATCTTGCGTAAGGAATATAAATTTTTCGCTGCATGTCTCTGAAAATTACTGACTGGGCTGTAGAGGACAGACCCAGGGAAAAGCTTATCCAGAAAGGCACTCCGAGCCTGAGCGACGCGGAGCTCCTTGGTATCCTCATCAGCTCAGGCACTAAGGATAAATCGGCCGTCGACCTTGGCCGTGAACTGCTTGCCACCGTGAATAACAACCTTAATACACTCGGGAAACTGACAATCTCCGACCTAAAGAAAATACGGGGGATAGGAACAGCCCGTGCTGTAACGATAGCTGCCGCACTCGAGCTTGGAAGAAGAAGAAAACTTGCTGAAGTACCTGAAGCCATCCAGATCAAGTGTTCAAAAGATGTTGCTGATATTTTTCAGTCTCTGCTTTCGGATCTTCCACATGAAGAATTCTGGATCCTCTTCCTGAACAGGTCGAATAAGGTGATTAACCGCATGAAGCTCAGCCAGGGAGGTATCAGCGGTACTGTAACCGATGTGCGGATGGTGATGAAAAGAGCCATCGAATACCTTGCATCAGGTATCATACTGTGCCATAACCATCCGTCAGGGAACCTGAATCCCAGCGAATCTGACTCCACTATAACACATAAGATAAAGGAAGCCGGCAACCTCCTCGACATTCAGCTTCTCGATCATCTGATTATTTCGGAAAAGGATTATTATAGCTTCGCTGATAACGGCCTGCTTTGAAATCGTGGAACCGAACTATTTGTATTTTTTTACCTTCCCGTTATCGGGACATTCTTCCAGTAATTTTTTAATGCTCTTTTTCAGGACAGGATGTATCATCTCGCCTGCAATCTCGCATAAAGGAACCAGTACAAACCTCCTTTCGTGCATGACAGGATGCGGTACAACAAGCACTTTCGTTCTGACTATGCGCTTATCATAGAGCAGGATATCTATATCAATGGTACGTGATTTATACTCCTTTCCCTCCCTGAGCCGTCCAAGCAGCGATTCAATCATCAACACCCTGCCAAGGAGCCCTGACGGGCTCAGGATTGTTTCTGCCTGTACAGCCATATTAAGGAAATTGTTCTCACTCCGGAATCCCCATGGTTCAGTCTCATATACCGATGACCTGAGTCTGACAGGTCCGATATGTTCCTCAATCAGCGAAACTGCATTCTTCAGGTTCTCCTCCCTGTTTCCAAGATTGGAACCAATACCCAGAAATGTCCTTTTCATTCTATTTCACCGATCTCCCCAAATGTATTAAATCGCCTGAAACTTTTAACAATACATGTTGTTTTTTAATATATTTAGATTTCATTTCATAAAATAGCATCAAAATGAAAAACTTCCTTATTTACACTTTAGCTACAATAACAGGAATTATCATTGCATCGGTTCTGATGTTTTTTATCATGCTTGGCACTCTGAGCATCATGGTCGCAGCGGGAGACAAACCTGTGTCGATAAAAGAAAACTCGGTCCTTGTGCTCAAAACCGGAGTAACAATTCCTGACAGGGGTAATCCCAATCCGTTTGCAGGTTTTGATTTCATCAACAGGACATTAACACCCGTTGCCGGTCTGAACGAGATCCTGCGTAATATAGAGAAGGCCTCAGCAGACAACAAAATAAAAGGTATCCTGATTGAGAACGGTTTAATACCGACCGGATGGGCAACAACTGAAGAGATACGGAATGCGCTGAAAAAATTCAGTGATAGCGGTAAATTCGTCATTTCATATACCGACTATGCCTTGATACAGGAAGGTTATTACCTCTCGTCCGCAGCAGACAGGATATATACAAATCCGGATGCAGTAATCGACTTTAAGGGTATCAGCGGTGAAGTGATGTTCTATAAAAAAGCCCTTGAGAAACTTGGCGTGGAGGTTCAGGTTGCCCGCCACGGGGAGTTCAAGGGTGCTGTTGAACGTTATATCCTCGACGAACTCAGCAAGGAGAATGAACAGCAGATAAAAGAATATATCGGATCAATCTGGTCCAATGCAATAGGAAACATGTCAGAATCGAGAGGCATAAGCGCTGACAAGCTCAGCATGGTTGCCGATAAGCTGGCAGCTTTTAATGCTTCCGGGGCGCTCGAAAGCGGTCTCATTGACGGGATCATGTTCCGTGATGAGCTGAATGATACGCTAAAGGCATTATCAGGACTGGAAAGAGATGACAATGTCAATTTTGTATCAATGACAAGGTACACCAAGGTGCCGGATCCGAAAAAGGTTGTTTCTGTCAGAAACAGGATAGCTGTTATTTATGCCGAAGGTGATATTGTTATGGGAAAGGGCAATGAATACAATATCGGAGGAAACCATTATTCAGATGTCATCAGAAAAGAGAGGCTCGACAGCTCGGTGAAGGCAATAGTTCTGAGAGTTAATTCACCTGGCGGTGTAGCAACAGCAGCAAACCTGATGTGGCGGGAACTCGAGCTTACCGCCAGAACCAAGCCGGTTGTGATCTCAATGGGAAATTATGCTGCATCAGGAGGATATTATATTTCGGCGCCGGGTACAATAATCTATGCAAATCCAACAACAATTACCGGATCGATAGGTGTGTTTGCACTGATACCAAATGCCGGCAGGCTGCTCGAACAAAAGCTTGGAATCTCGACACAGACAGTAAATACTAACAAATACTCCGATTTCCCCTCAGTGTACCGTCCCATGGATACTTACGAAAAAGAAGTTCTCCAGATGAGCATTGAGGAAACCTATAGCGATTTTGTCGGTAAAGTTGCTGAAGGAAGAAAAATGACTCCGGAAGCGGTTGATAAAATAGCAGAGGGCCATGTCTGGAGCGGGACTAAAGCACGGGAGCTAGGGCTGGTAGACAAGATCGGTGGTCTTGATGCTGCGATAACGGCTGCGGCAGACCTTGCCGGTCTCGATACCTGGTCAGTAAGGGAGTTGCCTGTTATTGAGGATCCCTATACCCGCATTATCAGTCAGATCACAGGTGAAGCCGGGATCAGAGCCCTGAAGAAACACCTTGGTGAAAATTTCAGATTCCTTAACAATCTGCTCGAGATCAGCGAAATGACAGGTATCCAGGCAAGACTGCCATATTTTATCGAGATCCGCTGATACATGGGAACAAGGAGAAACATACTTCTTTATCCGTTTTCACTTGTTTACGGATTTATAACATCATTCAGAAATTTCCTATATGATTCCGGTATCCTCCGGAGTTACAGTTTCAGTATGCCTGTTATTTGTGTGGGTAACCTGTCAGCCGGCGGATCCGGGAAAACTCCTCATACTGAATATCTCGCCAGCCTGCTTGGCAGAAGGTTCAGGATCGCTATCCTCAGCAGAGGATATAAAAGGAAATCACGGGGATTTAAAATTGCAGCGGCAGATTCCTTAGTTGCCGATGTTGGAGATGAACCGCTTCAGATGTGCCGGAAATTTCCTGATATCACAGTTGCGGTCGACCGGAACAGAAAACACGGTATCGACAGCATTCTCATCTCAAGGCCTGAAACCGATGTGATCATTCTGGATGACGGATTCCAGCACCGCAGAATAAAACCAGGGCTGTCAATAATCCTGTCAGACTTTCACAGATCATTTACTGACGATCATTTGCTGCCATACGGGAATCTGCGGGAGAGTATAAAAAACATTAAAAGAGCAGATATTATCCTCATAACAAAATCACCATCTGATGTTTCTGCTGATCTGCAGAAAAGAATATACGCGGAAGTAATAAAAGAGACACGGCAGAAACTTTTTTTCACTACTGTCTCCTATGATGACCCGGAACCTCTTTTCGGGAAAATAAATACGGAGCCCGAGCTGTTTACTTCATCACACCTCGAAGACAGCGGTATCGTCCTTGTTACCGGTATTGTCAATCCACAGCCGCTGAAAGAATATCTCAGTAAGTATAACTCCGGGATTATACACCTGCGGTTCAGGGATCATCATCAGTATGCATCAGGTGACATCGAAAAGATACGATCAGCATGGGATTCACTCAAAGCAAAAAGAAGGTATGTCTTCACCACCGAGAAGGATGCTGCAAGGTTGCGGGAATTTGCTAATATTGCAGAACCTCTGCGGTCGGCATTTTTCTATATCCCCGTTCGGATAGATTTTCTAAACAATGCCAGGGACGAGTTTGACAATATTATAACTGAATATGCTGGAAAGAATAAATGAGACAACTGAATTCCTCAGGTCCGCGGGAATAACCGATCCGGATGCCGGGATAATACTTGGAACTGGTCTGGGAGGGCTGACAGCAAAAATCAACAACAGGACAGAAATTGACTATAAAGATATCCCCAACTTCCCGGTTGCCACTGTGGAGGGTCATGAAGGAAAACTCATCTATGGTGAATTCGGAAGGAAGAAAATAGTAGCCATGAAGGGCAGGTTTCACTATTACGAAGGGTATGGATCAGAAATGATGGCATTGCCGGTGAGGGTGCTGAAGTACCTCGGAATAAAGAGCCTGTTTCTTTCGAATGCAGCAGGAGGAGTAAATCCTGCATTTGAGATCGGTGATATAATGATCATCACCGATCACATAAATCTGCTTCCCAATCCGCTGATAGGACGCAACGATGACCGCATTGGTCCGCGCTTCCCGGATATGGGCGAAGCATATGACAAATACCTTGTTAACAAAGCATTGCTTATTGCACAGGAACATAACATCAAGGTTCATAAAGGCGTTTACCTGGCGACATCCGGACCCACTTTCGAAACACCTTCTGAATACAGATATTTCAGGATTATCGGAGCCGATGCAGTGGGGATGTCAACTGCTCCTGAGGTTATTATTGCCAGGCAGATGAATCTTGCATGTTTTGCTGTAAGCATCATCACCGATCTCGGTGTTGAAGGGAAGATAGGATATACGACTCACGACTCAGTAATAAAGGAAGCCGCCAAAGCAGAAGAGAGGATGACAACAATAATGACGGATCTGATTGCATCGCTGTAGATTTCTATTTCGTTGTTAACCCACCCCTAACCCCTCCCAGGAGGGGATTATTTTCATAGTTCCCCTCCCTGGAGGGGATTCGTTCGGTGTGCCATCACCTTAATACCGTACAAACCTTCTTCCATGACCTGGTTTTGCCTTTATCATTATACAATTCAATTAAAATTATGTAGATACCTGTATTTACGAGCTTTGTATCATCAGCCGTGCCATCCCAAACAACGGATGCTTCAGGTCCTGCCAGGAAATTATCGGCAACTGTACGCACATATGTTCCGGTTTCGTCAAAGACAGTTATCCTGAGGATATTTCCGTTGCCTTCCAGTTTAAAATCGATCATCAGAAGATCCTCAAATCCGTCATTGTCGGGCGAGATCTTTTCCGAAGAAAGAACAACCCGGTCATCTGCTGCCGGTTCTTTTACAAACACTGAATTGGGAGCACCTGGTGTGCCCCATCCGGAGCTTTCCGATGCAGTATGCCAGCTCATCCTGTCAGCAGAGATACTCTCCGGCCTGACTTTCTCCAAAGCAATTCCTTCCCTGCCTGAGATAAGTGAATAATGCATCTTTTCGTCATAGGTAACCTCATCCACCCTTCCCAGTTCAGGATTAAGAAGCAGCAGGTGCCCCCTGTCGTCAGGCATAGACGGCAGAGAGCCGGTATTAAAGATATTTTCTTCGACAGAAGAATAATACCTGCTTATTATCTTATCCCTGTCAGTCGTAATTACATTGTATGTACCGGGAATGATGCACCTGTGTTCATTAGTAGCAGGTTCAGCATGAGAAGTATCGCGTGTATCATCATTAATCACTGCAAGGAACAACCTCCGGGCATCAATGATCTTTTCAGAGCAATTATAAAGCTCAATATAATCCGGGTCACCGGGCAGCGGATTGAATAACAGTTCATTAAATTGTATATCTCCCTGTCCGGCCTGTTCCGGCATCCCAAAACTGAATGATGCTTTCTCCGCTGTATTCGCTGCAAAATCTGTAATATCATCCGTGACAAACAGAGTATATATCTGTTTATTTTTCAGTGGTTTCTGCAGGGTAATCCTGTACTGATCCAGCATCTGGTCTGCCGGTTTGACTGAAATTAGTCCATTTCCCTCCACTTTTAGCCAGTTTTGATCGTTTCCATTATTAATAACTGTTTCGGAGAGCCGCAAAATGATTGTAACACTATCCTCAGGGAACACATTTTCGATTCCATAAAATGAAATGTCCGGGTTATGACGCGATACTGAATTAACAGTTCCCGGCGTTCCGCCTTTCCGCGATCCGGAAGCCTGCCAGTTGCCTTCGGCATAGAACGGATAACCGGTATCGATCAACTCGAGCGACCACCCTCCTTCTGATTTTAATTCATCGCCATACCAGGCGGACGAATATTCAACACCATGAATCATATTGTCCAGACTGTCGGCAAGGATGATGATCCTGCCATCGTCAGTTAGTGCCGGGAATGATTTAAGACCTACTACTTTGCCCAGTTTTGAAAACAACAGAGTGTCCTGAAGAGAACATATAATTATTACCTCATTGGGGAGACAAATCCCTCCGGGAAAATCTGTACGCTGTTCACCAGTTATGAGCTTCCATTTCCTGAGATTAAAAGCATACCCTGTCCTGTTTGTTATCTCGAGATATTCCCTTTCGGGAAGGGAAACAGCAGGTACAGGATCAGCCATGATCTCAGAGATCACCACATCTCCTAATTCCGGCCATACCGGTAAAAAAGGAACTATTATATTCCCTGCACAATTCCCTGACCTGTCGCACAGGCTTTTTATTATCAGGTCATCGGATGTTTTATTTCTGAAGCTGCTTCCAAATTCGAGTCTGTATGACAACGGAAGCATTTTTCTCACAGATATTGCAGTACCTCCTGTTCCGGCAACAGAAAAGTTTGCAGCAGAAAGACTGCTTTCTGATAGTTCCTCGCTGGTCGTTAAATCCAGTGTATTCTGTCCGGAAATCGTGCAGCCAGTAACGGAGGGAGGAGTTTTATCCTCGTGGAAGACTCCATCAACCTCAAGATCATCAAACCATAGTAATCTGTCGCGTGTGGATGTATAGCGATACACAACACCGAACCACTCCGGGCTGAATAATTCACTATCATTGCCAGCTACAGTTCCTGACGGGCTGCCATCCCTGTCAAAAGCTGTCAATATCCATTGTCCTGACACAGATCTTTCAACGATTAACCGTGCATGCTTCGAAGTACCTATTGATGCCTGCCAGTTTACCGGGCAGGCGGCAACCACTTCCTTATCACCACGCGTCAGTTTCCACAGTCTGAGGGTATCATCATATCCATCAAGATTGACTCCCACCGCATAACCTGAAATGTTTTCCATTTCAGCCAGGGCAGCCGGATCAGAATCAGACATCAGAAATATTGCCCAGTTATTGGTTGAAGACGGATCACATCCGTGCCTTACCGAAAATGACCATCGTGTCAGACCTTCTAACGGATGCAGGTTTTTCAACCTGAGTCCGATACAATCGATGCCGCTGACGGGATTGTCATAGATATGATAAAGGGAGTATTTGCCTGAGATGCCGGCCAGGGAGTCTATGCCCCAGCGGCTTTCAGCGCTCGCAATCCAATTACCGAGGTTACCCGATTCAAAATTATCAACGATCTGGCAAACTGTCTTTAATGAACTTACAGATGCCATAAGGGTCATAGAAAATGCCATCAAAATAACTTTTTTCATGCAGCGAGATGAATTGTAAAAAAAAGCTAATTTTGACCGTTTTTAAAGCAAAGTAAATATAGGTATTAACTTGAAATTTTCAAACTATTAATTATGAAAACAGCTGTTGTTGGTGCTACCGGGATGGTTGGCCGGACAATGATGAAAGTGCTTGAAGAAAGAAATTTTCCAGTCACTGAACTTATTCCTGCTGCCTCGCAGAAGTCGGTTGGAAAAGAGCTTACCTTCAAGGGTAAACCTGTGAAGGTCGTCAGTGTCACGGATGCAGTGAAAGCCGGGCCGGTGTTTGCTATCTTTTCTGCAGGAGCATCAACTTCGAAGGAATGGGCGCCCGTCTTTGCAGAAAACGGGATTATTGTTATCGACAATTCTTCTGCATGGCGGATGTATGATAATGTTCCGCTTGTCGTTCCCGAGATAAACAGTCATGTGCTGAAGAAAGGCGACAGGATTATTGCCAATCCCAACTGTTCAACAATCCAGATGGTGATGGCGCTGGCCCCGCTCCACAGAAAATACAGGATCAGACGGCTGGTGGTCGCCACCTACCAGTCAGTTACCGGGACAGGTGTCAAGGCTGTCACACAGATGGAAAATGAAAGAAAAGGAATAAAGGGTGAGATGGCCTATGCCCACCCGATCGACCTTAATTGCTTTCCTCACGGAGGAACATTTCAGCCTGACGGATACACCACTGAAGAGCAGAAGCTGGTCGACGAGACCCGGAAAATACTCGAGGACAAATCAATACAGGTCACTGCGACAGTTGTAAGGATACCGGTTGTCGGAGGTCATTCAGAAGCAGTGAATGTTGAGTTTGAAAACGAATTTAAAATCGAAGATGTGATATCACTTTTGAGTAACTTCCCGGGTGTTGTTGTTTATGATGATCCTGCGGAAAACAAATATCCGATGCCTATCCTCTCGCATAACAGGGACGAGGTATTTGTCGGGAGGATCAGGAGAGACCTGTCGAGGGAAAAATGTCTGAATCTCTGGATCGTGTCAGACAATATCCGCAAGGGAGCTGCAACGAATGCGATTCAGATTGCGGAGTATATGGTGGAGAAGAAGCTGTATTGACCCCCGTCCCGCTTAAGCGGGACTGCCCCCTGAAGGGGGCATTAAATCCGATTATTCAGCCTATTAACTGAACCTGATTTAGCCCCCCTTTAGGGGGGTTGGGGGGTTTAGCCCCCCTTTACAGGGGGGTTGGGGGGTTCAGATCCCCCTGAAGTCGGCTGGTAGTTGAACAGAAAATCATTATACGGATACCTCATAACATGTATCTTTTTCACCTCATCATAAAGGATCTTTCTCAGCTCTTCAACATTCTCTTTTGTTTTCGCCGAGATAAAAACCGTCGGATAATTCCTGTCGCCAGCCATCCAGGTCTTTTTAAGATCGGAGAGTGAAAAGTTTTCCTTCTGTACAGGAGTAAGATCATCTTCTTCCTTTCTTACATAGGAGAATACATCTATTTTGTTAAAGATGATGATTGAGGGTTTATGCGCTGAGTTAAGCTCGCGGAGGGTCTCTGCTACAACCTTCATCTGCTCTTCAAATCCCGGATGAGAGATATCGACGATATGCACAAGCAGGTCGGATTCCCTCACCTCATCGAGAGTCGACTTGAATGACTCCACAAGATCATGGGGAAGCTTGCGTATGAAGCCGACAGTATCTGAAAGAAGGAACGGCAGATTACCGATAACAACCTTCCTGACAGTTGTATCGAGAGTTGCAAAAAGCTTGTTCTCGGCAAAGACATCCGATTTGCTGAGGAGGTTCATTATTGTCGATTTACCAACGTTGGTATAACCGACAAGTGCCGCCCTTACCATCCTTCCGCGGTTTTTCCGCTGCGTTGACATCTGGACATCGATCTTTTTCAGCTGGGTTTTCAGAAGGGCGATCTTGTCCCTTATTATCCTGCGGTCGGTCTCAATCTCAGTTTCCCCGGGGCCTCTCAGACCGATACCACCACGTTGCCGTTCAAGATGTGTCCACATGCCTGTCAGACGTGGCAGAAGATACTGGTATTGTGCAAGTTCCACCTGTGTTCTTGCATACGATGTGCGTGCACGCCTTGCAAAAATGTCGAGTATAAGGTTTGTCCTGTCAAGGATCCTGCAACCGAGAACCTTTTCAATGTTTCTTAGCTGGCTTGCAGAGAGTTCATCGTCGAATATAGCCAGGTCAATGCTGTTCTCCCTTACATAGCCGGCAATCTCGGAAATCTTTCCTGATCCCACAAAGGTACGGGGATCGGCTATCGGAAGCTTCTGGACAAACCTTTTTACAGGATTTGCACCAGCTGTCTCGGTAAGGAAGGAAAGCTCGTCGATATACTCTTCCGTCTCCCGTTCATCCTGCCCGGGATAATTTATACCTATCAGTATTGCATTCTCTTCCGGCCGTCTGGTATCAATCATTTAAATAATAAGCCTCCTGTTGCTTTGTATTGAACCTCTGATAGCCATTTTAAGAGATTCCGAGCAACGCAATACCATCTCTATATCCGAAGGGAACGGTACAATCTGTGTTTTAGTCCGTTCAATCTGTGAAGCATTCAACGCTCCCAGGTCGCCGAGAGCCCTTGCTGAGATATTTTCAAAATTCGACTGTGCGCCGATCGGATCTTTCTTGATGACTTTATTCGGATTCGTCTGGATTATCTCAATGTCTCCGTCAATGCGGCATGCCTTGGTTTGTATTGTAGAGATAAGTGCACATTGCAGGGTCTTATATTTTTTTATTCTAATATCATTCCCCAGCGAATCCTTCATTACATTGCCCTTCTTATCGAGCTGATAGCTGAATCCATCCTCCACTTCCCTTTTAATCACGGAATCTCTTTGGGCGGTCTGGTTATCGCTGACGGCTATATTCCTGACATTGACATTAATAAAATAGTCATACTTGATATTATCATCCAGGTTAAGTGTGTGAAATTCTACCCACTCGCTGTTAAGGGCCTGGAGGTCGACTGTAAGGAGATCCTCCTCGAATTCCGGCGGGAATTTAATCATCGTTGTGTTCTGGAGCGAGACAAAGACCCTGCTCATCCCGAGATACCTGGCTTCAGATATCTTATTGTCAATACCTTCATAATCTCCGACATATTCCTTTGCCCTTACAAATTCTGCAAATGCCTGTCTGTATGAATCCTTCAAGCCGGTCTTCATCAGTTCATTGCCGTGTGCATAATAGAAATCCGCTGATTTACGCTTGGCGCCTATCATTTCCGGCATATAATCGACATACGGGAACTCGATGGTACGATTTCCGGCATTCAGCGGCAGAACGGTTCTTACCAGCGACTGCCTGTCGTTGAGCCTTTTATAAATCATGTAGATCTCATCCCAGTTCTGCGGTCTGCCTTCCATTTTCAGGAATCTGATCCTTTCATTATCCTGATCATTGGCAATATTATATGATCGCTCGAGTGTGGCGATCTGTTTGCCATCATCAGGATCCTTCCGAAGCTGTTTAACTGCCGTGGCAATAGCAGCATCATAATTACCTCTTTCAAGCTGCTTTTTTGATGATCCGCACCCTGAAAGCAGGATTGTGACTGCGATAATTAAAAACATTGACTTTTTCATACACAACTGTTGCAATTGATTAAGTATCGATAAAGATATGAAATAGACTTAATAAACAATTATCTGCCGTACTCTGCCAATACAAACGGAATTCAGAAAGAAAAATTGAGTGGGATCTGAAATCTGACCCTGACAGGCTGCCCTCTCTGCAATCCGGGTGTCCATTTGGGCGATTCGGAAATTACTTTCACTGCCTCATTGTCCAGCAGGGGATGAACCCCCTTCAGAATTGTGATATTACTCACAGAACCATCCTTCTCCACGATAAATGTAAGGTATACTGTTCCTCTTATATTTGCGTTTACCGCTTCCTGGGGATAGTTTGTTCTTTTAAATATCCATTCGCGGAACCTGTTAAGATCGCCACCTCTGAACGATGGCATTACTTCAACAAAGATAAAAGGTTCCTCAAGTTCAATTCCGTCACCTCCGGAGATGAGATCGCCGCCTGTGCCATTGCCGAACGATTCTGTATCTTCGCTCTCAGTGTTTACAAGGAATTCATCTGTTGCGTCTATTGAATTATCTGTTGTAAAGACCGTGTCCACAACGACCGGAGGAACATATTTCATATTCTCCTCGACCGGGGCTGTCTCAGGTGGAGGTGGTGCAGGCGGTACATAAATGGCTTCATCGGGAGGTGTGAGCTCCTCCATTTCAACCTGGACTGTCCTCATTCCGCCGCTCAATATCATTTCGTTGTCAGGTCTGGCCAGAAAGGGTATTATCACCGCGGCGCATCCCACAAGGATGGCGACCATTGTGGCTACGGCAAGCACAGAGTTATATTTTTTCCTCAGCTGGTATGCACCATATTCCCTGTTCCGAGCTGCGAAGATCAGATCATCAAAACCTGATATATCCCTTTTTTCTTTACCCATGTCTCCCGGCTACCTTGTTTCTGCTCACAACCACTCTCCCCTTCCATGCCTAACGTTCAACGGCCTGTTTTGATACATTTGGTCAACAATAGTGCCATATCTTTCCAACAACAACATTTTCCGGAGAATGTTAGAATTGGTTTTCAAATGTCGCGCAAAATTACGAAATAGCTGTTAACGGACAAAACGTTATGTGGTTCAATTGAGGGG
>JADDYF010000069.1 GCA_015712185.1 Bacteroidales bacterium | reverse complement strand
CTCTCCTGCATGCCGGCTCCTCGCTATCCCGACATAACATGTCGGGACTTAACGCTCGGCCCTCTCTTTCTCCGCCAAAGGCATCAGATAAGGCCCGCAGCATACATGCTACGGGATTTTTGTTTTCAGGAAGGACGAACCAGGCTTGCCTGAATGAAGCCAGACTGAAAACAAAAAGACCAACGAGTGAAACGAGTTGGGAGTAATTTGGAGTTGCAGGATTCACCTGAACGGAATCACCGAAGGTAATCCCTGGGACCGGGGGTTTCCTCTCCTGCATGCCGGCTCCTCGCTATCCCGACATAACATGTCGGGACTTAACGCTCGGCCCTCTCTTTCTCCGCCAAAGGCATCAGATAAGGCCATATGAACAAAGTGAACATGGTAGTGATTCGGGATCCAGGGATATAATGAATCAACCCTGTTTCGTGAATAGTCATATTGCATAAACAGGCTACTACTGATCAGGATCGCTTGCTTTTTCAACTGATAGCTAAATCCTTCCATTTGCGTCTTCCAGGATCTTTCATATCATTTGATTCTCAAGATTAATCTGATCTTTTCTCTTTAACGGCTTCATATCCCTGGCTGCAGCCACATTTATCTCTAATTCTTTTAGTGATTTCATTCCGACGTCAGCACACGATACCGGTAAACCAAGAACATAACGTATCAGGGTAGCTGCCTCAACCTGGTGAGGCGTCTCGTCCCAATACCAATTTCCATTTGTGGGTTTCACGGGTGGATTTCCGGCAACGAGCGCACCTTCTCCACCACCCATCACTTTCATGGCAATAATACCCATATTTTTTCTAAGTGCATTAGGTAGTACGAGTTCTCTGAATGGCTTCCGCCTGGGTACAGGGTTGAAAGTAGTTAAAATGGTATCAAACTGATAAATATCAATTGCACGGTTCATTGCTTCCGCTGATTCGTGTCCTGTTACCCCGATGAATCGGGTAACCTTTTCATCTCTCAACTTATACAGGGCTTTCATCACACCATCCGGCTTGTCCCACAATGTAATGTCCTCCCTTGCAGTTACACTGTGGACCTGGTAAAGATCAAGGTGGTCAGTTTGTAACCGCTTAAGGCTTTCTTCCACTTCACGCATAGCACCATCATATGTTCTGTCTCCGGTTTTTGTCGCAAGAAATACTTCATTTCTCCTTTTAGCCAGCACTTCCCCATAATTAAGCTCAGATTGACCTGCACCATAGGAGGCAGCAGTGTCGAAGTAATTTATTCCTAAATCAAGCGCAGCATTTGCCAGTTCTGCAGGATGAAATTCTTTCGTTGGCTTTTGCATCATTCCTGAAACACCTCCAAGGATTAAAACAGTCACTTCAACTCCTGTCTTTCCAAGAATACGCTTTGGAAAGCCTTTCCCCCCACCTTCCCTGGTTTTATATTTACGCTCTTCAAAATTTAAATGAAGACCGGCAGTTCCGGCAAAGGTGATTGTTGCCAGATTTTCCATGAATTTGCGTCTATCCATTCGTTAATATTTAGCTGATATTAAAATATCCAATTTAAAATATTTAAGCCGGATAATAACAGTACATAAGCAAAAACTTTCCTGTCCCCCGGTTAAGAGTTTCCACATGATTGTGGTGAAAATCTAATGCTTATCGTAACCGCGTTTTATTAAAGCTCGGCATTTATCAGGGATACAGCAATCAGGATTTTCATTACTTTTATAACTATATGATCATGATATCACTTTCTAATGAATGGAAATTTATACCTATGAGCAAGCCTGATAACGTTTATGACTCAAGCATTGAAAAAGCTTCAGCGGATTATGAAAGCCGTCGTTCATTTCTGAAAAAAGCCTGTGCTGCTGCAGTTACTATTGCCGGCGCCGATTTTATTGTCCCTGAAGATCCCGGATCAGAATACGGTCAGAGGAATAATGAAGTTATACCATGGTATCGTCGCATTACCAGATGGGGGCAGACAAATATCACAGAAACTGATCCAGCCACTTACGATATCAGATGGTGGAGAAGCTATTGGAAACGGACTCATGTCGGGGGTATAATTGTTAACGCAGGGGGTATAGTAGCTTATTATCCCAGCAAAATACCTCTTCATCGTCAGGCAGAATCGCTGGGCGGGCGTGATCTGTTTGGAGAACTTTGCAGGAGTGCCCATGAAGATGGTCTGGCTGTTTTTGCCCGGATGGATTCAAACCGTGCGCATGAAGAATTCTATAATGCTCATCCCGACTGGTTTACCGTTGATAAATCAGGGAAACCGTATAAAGCCGGTGATCTGTTTATAACATGCATAAACAGCCCATATTATAACGATCATATTCCTTCTGTCATAAAAGAGATTATAGAGCTGTATCATCCTGAAGGCTTTACTGATAACAGCTGGAGTGGTCTGGGCCGTGATTCGATATGTTATTGTAATAATTGCAGGAAAAGCTTCCGGGAGAAGCATGGAATGGAGATACCTTCATTGGCAGACTGGGATGATAAGGCTTACAGACTTTGGATAGGATGGAATTACAGCCGCCGGATTGAGATATGGGAACTGAATAACCGGGTATCAATATCGATAGGAGGAAAAGATTGCATCTGGGCAGGAATGAACGGCGGTTCGGTAAGCGGCCAGAGCAGAAGCTTCAGGGATTATAAGGAAATATGCGCCAGGGCTGAGATAATAATGCTTGACAGTCAGGCCAGAAATGATGCCGAAGGATTTCAGCAGAACGGGATCTCGGGTAAAATGATACACGGCCTGCTGGGATGGGAAAAACTTATTCCGGAAAGTATGGCGATGTACCAGGCAGGACGGCCAACATTCCGTTTATCGTCCAAACCTGCCAATGAAGCAAGGATGTGGATGACCGAAGGAATAGCCGGAGGTATACAGCCATGGTGGCATCATGTAGGCGCTTACCATGAGGACAGACGTATGTATAATACAGCGGCACCAATACTGACCTGGCATGAAACAAACGAAAGATTTCTTATTAACAGGCATCCTGTATGCAACGTTGGTGTTGTATGGTCACAACAGAACATGGATTTCTATGGTCGTGATGCAACAGAACAACGGATCGAGCTTCCCTGGCGCGGAATAACCCAGGCACTTATCCGGTCGAGGATACCTTTTCTTCCGGTTCATGCCGACCATATAGAGCGGGACGCGAATAAATTTTCCCTTTTGATCCTGCCAAATCTGGGTGTTATGACTGACGACCAGGTGGCTGCTGTAAAGAGATACGTCGCAGGTGGAGGTAACCTGATGGCAACCGGTGAAAGCAGTTTGTACAATGAGTGGGGTGATCCAAGACCCGATTACGCTCTATCCGACCTTTTTGGTGCGCATATAACGGGGAAAGTTCCTGCCTTATCGGAAGATAAAAATGCCAGGCAGATACAGGAAACCTCACATACTTATTTGAGAATTCTTCCTGAAATGCGAAGCAGGATCGATGGTCCTCACAATATCTCAGAACCTCCTGTATATGGAGTACGACATCCTGTGTTGAAGGGTTTCGGGGAAACGGATATTTTCCCATTTGGAGGGACTCTGAATCCGCTGAAAACAGACAAAGGAACAGAAATCCTGATGACCTTTATTCCTGCCTTTCCCATATATCCGCCAGAGACCTCCTGGATGCGTATCCCCAAAACCGATATTCCGGGACTATTGCTTAGGGAATTAGTAAAGGGAAACCGTGTTGCATTCCTGCCGGCGGATATCGACAGACAATTTGGCCGTTACAACCTGCCTGACCATTGCAATCTTCTGGCAAACATTATCCGCTGGACTTCAAATGATAATTTCCCCCTGTCAGTCGATGGTCCCGGGCTGATAGATTGTCATATTTACAGTCAGGAAGAACGGCTCGTTTTACATTTTGTCAATCTTACAAATACCGGAACATGGCGTCAACCTGTTGATGACCTGATACCTGTCGGTCCATTCAGGATAAGTGTGCGAATCCCGGATGGTATTGCCTATAATGAAATTAATTTGCTTGTATCAGGCAAAAAGCTTAAAGCCGAAATTGATGAGGGATGGTGCAGATTTGAGATCGACACTTTGTTGGATCATGAAGTAGCTGTGATATCAGAATAAACATGATTTAATAACAAGAGGCTTTCTCAAAAGTCCCGATCTACCCCCCACCCCTAGGAAGAGCTTTATAAGTATCAACAGTTCAATAAGTCCACCCTGGTGGATTTAGGTGTAAAACGATAAAAGAAGGCTTTTGAGACAGCCTTGATCTGCAGCCTTTGTGATTCCTGGTGAAGGATCAACGACTCTCCCGATAAAAGTCGGGAGAGGGATTAATCCCGGAGAACGGGGCTCCCCCCAGATGTATTTACAGTGCTTGTCCGTACGTTGTTTCCTTTAAGCTGGTTGTTGTCTTCAGACCATACTTTATAGTTACGATATACATTCTGTCAAAAACAGTTTCCGGGATATTCACTGTCCGGTTTGACAGGATGGAAATTATTTCTGGAACATTATCTGAATGACCTACAACCAGAACATTCTTCCCTTTTATCTTCTTAAGACGATGTATCAGTTGTTCTGTCGAATCTTTATTATAGATGACATAGTTCATATCCAGAACATCACATAACGGCTGTGCAGTTTGCTGTGTCCGAAGGAAACCAGAGACAAAGATTGAATCGATGTCCTTATTTAACAGAGTATCGCGGAGGATGTCCGCTCTTTGAAATCCGATGTTACTCAAAGGCGGATTTGCAGTGTTGTCTGCTTTCTCAGCATGACGAACCAGGTAAATATTGGTAGTAGTGCATGAGACCAGTAAAAGTGACAAGACTCCTGCCAATATCAGATAATATCTACCGGAATGTAGTTTCATAAGTACGTATATGTATATAACTTATCAAAGTAAATGTACAAAGAATGAAATAACGTTCTGGAAGTAAAGCTATAAATTATATTTAACGGGAAGTAATTCCGTTCTCTGCTCAGTACCTGTCATGCGATGGCCCTTTGCGGATTTATATAATGGTTTTATTATTAAACGATACAATTTATTGATTAATATTCAATACTTTTTGATAAAGAATTTTTATCTCTAAGCCGGATGCAATATATTTGAATTGATTTAGATGCCCCATACGTTTTTGTACAATGAAAGAATTCAACAGCCTTATTATTGATCACACTGCAAAGACCCCTCAGGTTGACCTGAATCAATTTACCGGGGAACTAATAATTTCAGGAAGATCAATTCCTGAAAATGCAGCAAAGGTATATGAACCGGTCCTTGAATGGATCCAACAGTATATCATCCAGCCAAGACCAATCACCAATTTAAGGCTGAACCTGGAATACTTCAATACTGCGTCATCTCTCTGGTTATCGAAAATACTTAAGGTCCTGAAGCAGATAAGCAAACCTGACTTCCTGTTATACATTCATCTTTATTTACCTCTTGAAGAATATGAAGAAATGAAAGAGCTTGAGGATATAAAGGATGCATTCTTCCCCATCACTGATATCTTCCAGGATGCAGTACCCTGTATCGGACTGAAACTTTACGGGACCAATGAAAGAAGCGAGATAGTAAAGGATGCCCTGGTCTTTATCTAGCAGAATCTTATTGGTTCAGAAAAACTAATCAGTTTTCTTCTTTTCCGTGTTTCAACAGCTGCGATGTCTTTACACCGCAAATTAACTATTTTCCGTGTTATCTGGAGGATAATAAAGGTATTTTACTAATTAAAAGCAGGTTACTGAGAAACGTAGGAATGCGTGGCTGCAGAGTTCTTGTCCATTATGAATATATCATCCAGGAGCTGCGAACGGAACATCTTCCCTATGGGAATATTCTTAAGATTATCGCCAACAATCAGATCCAGCGAGTTATCGTGAATGACCTTGATCATCTTCTTATTTATGATAAAAGACCTGTGGACACGTATAAAACAATCTGCCGGCAGCTGACTCTCTATTCCCTTCATGGTAAAATGAACAGCATATCTTTTATCACAGGTATTAAGTATGACGTAATTTTCGCGTCCTTCAATATAGATTATATTCTTCATCTTCAACCTGATGAGGGTTGAAGATTTTCTGATAAATACTTCTTTCTCGTCGTTTTTCCGGGATTTATTCCTTGTGTTAATCCTGATTGATTTATCAACTGCTCTGCAGAATCTTGAAAAATTGACTGGCTTTAAAAGATAATCAACAACATTCAGGTCGAATGCCTTAAGTGCATGCTGATCGGTCGATGAGACCACTATTATTGCCGGAGGATTGATAAGGCTTTCAAAAAGTTCAAAGCTTTCTATGCCTGCCAGGCTGATATCTACAAATGCCAGGTCAATATTATTCCGCTTTGAAATCTGGTCAAAAGCAGAAACTGTGTCGCTGAATGTCCCCACAAGATTAAGTGAAGAACACTTAGCCACATATCTTTCAAGATGTTCTGAGCTTCGTTTATCGTCAACTATTATGCAATTCATTGAAGCAGAGCTGCCGGTTTTAAAGCACAATAATAGAATGACGATGATGAAAATCTGATGAATTTTTACGGTGATTATATAAAAAAAGAAATAATGACAGAAAGAACTGAGATCAGTCTGTAATTCTATTGCTGCAATTCGCCTCCGGAGGTAACATCAGGGGATGCAGAACTTTTTGCGGCATTAAACTGATCAATATGACTCAGTGCTGTCTTCTGCATATCAACAAGCTTGTCGTGGAACACATTTATCTGGCCAAGGGTCTTGCTGTAGAGCAGGAAAAAGACACCTGCTATGAATTCTATCAGGACTCCGGAAATACCTGCAAGGTAAGCCGCACTGAGGTTTTCATTTCCGAGTAATGTAAGGATAACACTAAGTATAATTGCTATTCCAACGATTATGAAACCTGTTATGGCAATTATCCTGCTCAGGTTAAAACTTTGTTGTGCCTGGAGCCGGGATTGTGCTACATATCCTTCGAGTGCAGCTATATTTATAAGGAGTACATATTTATAAATATTTATTCCCTCGGAATTTTCAAGCTTCTGTTCATAAGTTCTTTTAGATGTATCTGCCTTCTGATATGATTCTGTGAAGGCTTTTGTCGCATAACCACCGGGACTTTCCATAGGATTTTTGTTTTAATTGAGATTTTTTATTTCTTATTCAAGAATATTATTCAGGTGATTTGTAGTTAAATCAATCGAATTATCAAAACTCAATAACTGCTCCTTTTTTTACCTGTCTTTTCCTGTAAGCAACCTTATTTACTATCTCTGACGTGGAATTCAGGAGGTTAATAGTTGCTCCCGTATTTACCAGTTTTACGGATGAACCCGTCAGCGTAAATGTACGGGCTTCTCCACCGGAAAGAGTTCCTGCAATAAATTGTTTCCGTCCTTTGACCTCGAAAGACCAGCCGTTGAGATCAATTTTGTCGGCAGAGGTATTAAGAAGTGAAATCTTTTCATGTCCCCTGTCGGCTCCTGTCGGATTAACCAGTGCGGAGATTATCTTTACCTTCTTATTGACGGGGATACCTGACATTAATTCTATTGCCCTTATCACTGCTTTCTCGGCATTTACTTTCCCATAGCCATAGTATTTGCTATGTCCCTGTGCACTATATTCTCCGTCTGCCTCATCAATCTTTTCAGAAGTCTCTTTCAGTATTTCGCGAACCTGCTGCCAGGTCAGACCGGGATTTGCTGACAGTATCAATGCAGCTGTACCCGCTACACCAGGGCAGGCGCTGGAAGTACCTCCGAAGCTATCGGTATAATCGCCACCGGTATTATAGCCTTCCTCACCCTGCCTGTCGGTTGTATAAATACCTTTCGTCAGTGGTTCAGGGTGGTGAAAGGGGTCGTAGCCGATGTCATTACTCGGGAATGAGCACCAAACGCTGCTTCCAAAATCGCTGTAAACGCTCCGTTTGTTTGTGTCGTTACAGGCTGCAACAGCAATCACTTTATGGTAGCTGGCATAGCCGTCGAAAGATACATCTTCATTTCCGTTGCCTGCGGCAAATGTTATTATGCAGCCTTTTCCGCTGCGTCCGGTTGAAACTGCATAATCTATTGCCAGCCGGGTGCTGTCGGGCAGGTCTACCGGAGTCGTATGTGCAGGATCATCCGGATCGCTCCAGTCTCCGTCAGCCGGTCCCCAGCTGCAGGAGATGATGTCAGCGTTATGGTCGGCAGCCCATTTAAAAGCATTCGCCTCAGCTGCAGATCCCAGGTTAGAGCTAAGGCGCACAGGCATAAATATTGCATCGGGTGCGACACCCGACGCATTCAGCCCGGCTGCCACTGCAACACCGGCACAGGCTGTACCGTGGTTGTCAAAAAAATTCCTGGGCCGTGGATCGTTGCTTGCTGTTGTGACATCCCTGGAGTGTATCACCTTTCCCGGTCTGTTAAACTCAGGATGATCAATATCAAAACCATCATCAATGATCGCGATAATGATATTTTTACCTGCTGACAATTTATGGGCCAGGTCAGCTTTGACGTTAGCATTGACAGTAACGCCGTTTATAACTGTATTTTTCAGATGCCACTGGTTATTATTTATTTTCTTCAGGCCCCGTTTTCTTATCAGTTCGGGATGACACAGTTCAACCTCGTTCCTCTCAAGGAGCGATTCTGCCAGAGTAAAGATTTCAAGACCAATGTTCTCCGGTGCACTAACAAAATAGCTGTTCGTGGCATAACCCGGTTTTTGTTTTATGGTAAGGTTGTTCTCAACGAGGATCCTCTCGCAGGTTTCTTCCTTTATCCGGTCAAAGAACTTTATGAATATGTTCTCGGTATAGAGGACAATTGTTTTACCATCTGCCTCGACAAGCACACGTCCGACAAAACGCAATTCCGGCTCTTTCTTCAGAGCTGTGCGAGCGCTGTTTCTTGCTGCCAATCTGTCTTTTACAGCAGCTTTAACCTTAAATACCGTAATATCGGCTTCAGGAAACTCCATTTCCACACTGAAGTTTTTCATAGCTTTCTTTCCTGCTGCTGAAAAGACAGCATTCCTCAGGTTGCGTGAATTTCTTGTGCGGACAGCGACCATATCCTGACTTTCGTGCAGTATATGTTTCTTACCGTTTTTTCCTCCATATGTGTAGGTATACATTATCGTCAGAGTTTATGGTTTTTTGATAACATATTAGTCAAACATTATAAACACAGAAAAGTTATTTTTAAAATACAGACTAAGTATTGCGACAAAAATCAACTACTAAACAGATGCATATCAAATTTAGTAAATAAAACTGTTAGCGTCAATAAGAATTCAATTAATGGAATCTTCCATGATTATGAATCAAACAGAATTTTCAGGAATTTTCGGGAACTTTCAGGAAAAGTTGATACTTTTTGAATACTTTACCCGATAAGCGTATAACCGTATAATTGATTACTTATCAGGAATTTCTTAAATTTGATATGCAATACTTAAATAGTTTAAGACTCCTCCTTTATCGACCTGTATTGATAATATTAATGCAAACGTTTTGGTTGGTATTTACTTGAATAAAAGTGCGGTAAACAAACATTTTGCAAAGTCGTACCACCCGAATAATTATTGTGAAATCACTATTAATTAACTCATAACCAATGAATAATATAAAGTACCTGAAAACTGATACCGGCAGTTTATATAAAAGCAGTACATCTGATGACATATTTACTGAACTTTTATGGGGTGACAGGATTGAAATATTATCTGTAAATCCCGTCAACGGCAGACTTGAAGCAAATGCAAGAGGATTTAAAAGAGGATATGTCGGTGAATCAGAAATTTGTGATATATCTCTGCTTGAACTCTACATTATTGATGTTGGTCAGGGTGATGGTATATTGATTGTAACCCCAGACAGAAAACATATTGTAATTGATGGCGGATATCCCCGTGATTCACAGCCTCACGGAAAAAGTGCAGCCGATTTTATCGACTGGAAATTTGAAAAAGACTACGGATCGGACACTATTAAGATAGATAGTATGATTGTATCTCACTGCGACATTGATCACTACGGAGGGTCATGGGACCTTGTCAATCCTGATAAAAAAGGTGAACTTAATTGTAAAACGGTTGAAATTGATAAGTTCTATCATGCAGGAGTCTCGTGGTGGAAAGCAGATAATCATGACCGGTTTCTTGGTGATGCATCTAATGGGTATCTTACTGATATCCTTGGAGACAAAGCATCTGTCATAAAAGGTTTAGATCAATCAACAAGTCTTCAATTACAGGGGTACTGGGCAGATTTCATCAGGTGTATCCTCACTTCTGGTGCAAAAATCAGCCGTTTGTCTTCTAATCCTGGCTCCGGATTCCCATATTTACCAGGCTATGGTCCAAATTGTAAACCGGAAATAAGAATTATGGGACCAGTGGAATATATCATTAACGGACAACCGGCATTAAAGGATTTTGGATCTGAACCGAAAAATACAAACGGTAATTCGGTACTTCTGCGAGTTGATTATGATCATGCAAGAATACTTCTTACGGGTGACCTGAACAAAAAAAGTCAGCAACATCTTCTCGATGTCCTGGGTATTAACAAGACCGAACTCGAAGCTGATGTTTTAAAGGCGTGCCACCACGGCAGCGATGACTGCTCATACAATTTTATATCAGCCATAAAACCCTCCGCAAGCATCATATCGTCAGGCGATGATGAAGCACACGGGCATCCGCGTCCGAATATTGTTGCAGCTTTGGGTATGTGCGGGAATGTTTTAATACAAAATGACGAAGTTGTAACTCCATTAGTGTTCAGTACTGAAATATCAAGAAGCTTCAGAATTGGTGATCCCGACATGGTAAAATTTGAAAATTATACTTACGGTGATGAGGAGATAGATATTGTGCTGGTTGATGAAGAGAAAACGGAAATATCTTATAAAAGAGCAGTTCCTCCACTCAAACCCAAACATCTGAAAAAAATGATGAATAGACTTAAAATTGTGGATGGAATTGTCTATGGCCTAGTTAACGTCAGAACAGATGGGAATAAAATACTTTGCGCTACATTAAATGAAGGGGACAGTACCTGGGATATAAAAAAATTCAACGCCCGATTCTGAATTTTAAATCAGAAGAAGGGCCCTGACCACTTCTTTGCCATACTAATGTGGTTTGTTGAGGGATTATCCTGTCAATGAGTTTAATATCAGTTCTTACCGTGTATGCGTTAAGAAGATTATCAGGTGTTTTTAGGAAGATAAATTAAACTGTCAATTAACTTGGGTGTCCCGAGTTTGTTATAGATAATCATCTGATCTTTAGGATATATCAAGCCCCTTTCGAGCTTTATATGCTTCTTTATCAATAACCTGTGGAATGTCTTCCTGCAGACGCCGTACTCTGCAGCCATTTGTTGTTTGGTCTTAACAACACCATTATGATTTTCCATAGTGATGAAGTTTAAACATTTAGAAACTGAAGAAACAGGAATTGTATTGCCTAAAAATCTATTAACAAACATCAACTAATCAAATTTAGCAAATTAAAAGATTCATGTCAAGAAAATCTGTCAAAAAATTCTGCTAAATAAACTCATGATCTGTAGAACAGAAAAAATATCCTGCCATATTGCAAGTTTATGAACCGGGCTACATAATCAGAAGAGATTTCAGCTGAAAAGAAATAAAAATCAAAGGATTAGCATAACTAAAACTAATCCTTCGACCTTAATTCGGTTAATTAATAATTCCCGTTAGCAGATCCTAAATGGATTTTCTCCTGGTGACAGTCATCTTGCCATGGATCTTATAGCCGGATCCTTCGCGTAAAATATCATATTCCTCCATTTCTTTTGTCCCGGTAGGATTGACATCCAGGTATTTCTGCCAGGTCACATTACCCAAGGAGAATTTAAATGTCATGAAGAAAATCTTTACTTCCACGATTGGTATAAAGGTCAGCATAATTGTCTGTCCTTCATGCAATCCAGGGTATTTAAAATTACAATTCAACGGTGTTGTAGTATTACGATTAACATTTACGCCACCTGCACAATTAGAGGAAGGATTGCTACCTGCGGTCGCGACCAGGTTGTATGTTAATCTTACTTCCTGACTATACGGGAATGTATTTAACAATTCAAATGAGAAATTAGCCAGAACAATATCATAAACATACTCTCCCACATTAAGATTCTTTGAAAAAGTATTGTTGGTTTCATCAGTCTCCGTGATGTCATTTGCTTCATCTACAGTACAATTGAATTCATATGTCCCCTTCGTGCTTACTGAAAATGGATTTGTTGTGACAGTAGTTCTATTCCCGGAAGAAGCTGCAGCGATTCTTCCCTCAGGTACGTTGACACTTATTGAAGTCGTATATGGTACAGTGGTTATTTTAGCATTGAAAGAGCGTTGTATCTGTTCCGGATGGGAAAAGCCGAAAGTTATATCAAGCGTTGCTGATTGTTTGGCAGCTGGAATAACACCTCCCGTCCAATTTACATCCATTACAAAAATATCAGGATCAGGGATTGGCGGTGGCGGATTAATGACAGTCACAAACTGAGGTGATTCTATAAGAGTGTCTGCAAACACCTTTAAACCGTAATCTCCCTCAGCAATCTTGAAATTATTAAAAAAGAAGGTATTAACACTGCCAATATACTGTTCATATCTAACTGCTCCCAATATACCTGTAACTGTTTCTTTCCTTTTATTCACAACATCCGTTAAACTCATCTTTTGCATTTGTCGCGGGTACATTTTAGTTACAGCACTCATACTGACTGCAGGTCTGACCTCATCACGGCGTATTGTTCCGAAGGCTGGTGTAATTGTTTCTGAAATTCCCGGTTTTATTTCAGAATAAAGTTCAGCATTAAGTGACTTGTTAGCTTGAATCAACTGGCTTTCAGACATAATCTTTAACATCCCGGTCTCAGTCAGGTGTCTCTTGAAGATCGGGTATAAAGGAATAAACCATTGCAGCTCTTTATCAAGGTTTCCGAGGATGATTCTATTGCTGGTATTAACAATCAGAGTGCTTTGAGGAAAAGTAAACTTGTCCGTATTACCCTGAGAAAGCCTGACATAAATGTTTTGAAGCTTATTTAAATGCATACCATATATATATATCCTTTTTGTTTTTCCCAGAACTATATTCTCCGGAACAACACCAGTAATTTTTGGCATTACTTCCCTGACCTTCAATGCAGCTCCATAATCAAATCCTGCGATGATTTTTCCACGGACAGTTGAAGAAAAGATGATGACAAGAAAGGTCACTATAAATATTCCAATCAGTCCGACACCAATGTAATTTGCCCCGGTAAGTTTTCTTCCTTTCTTTAGGAGTATTATTGCCAGCAGAATTAATCCGACTGCCAGAAGTATAATTGAAATAGTAATTACCAATCCGTTGAAGGTCTTATCAATCACATAAACAGTCTGCCCGGCAGTTACGACTATCAGATCTTCCAGAGAAGAGGTTATAGTATTAAGCTGAAGCTGCATCTGTTCCGATATCTGGTTAATTATTGAAGGAACATAATCACCGAGTATCCCGTCAACCAGGTCATCCAGGAGTTTTCCAAGTTCATTGAATGCATTATCGACTGATCCGTCGATTCTGTCGAAAATATAACCGCCGGAATTCTGAATCGTTGATTCCAGCATCTCAGAAACCGTCTGTAACCTGCCATCAATCAGATCTGCAATTCCCTGTGATATTTCCCCGCTTTCAAGCTTTGAATCAACCAGACGTGCTATATCATTGATCTTGTTTAAAAGGCTGGTTGCTGCTTCAGAAACCCTTTCAATAGATTCTGCTATGCTCTCAGAGGCCGAACCGAGTTTCTCCATTGCCTTCTTTATACCACAATTTGGCAAGGATATAAGTATCAGCATCAATAGAAAGATTCTCAGATTTTTCATAATGATATTGATTTTAAGGTTTTTATTGAAATCTTATAATTATCTTACAACTTGTTTTTATAATAAAATCCGTTCCTGAAAGGTTGAAAATGGTAATATTCCCTGGCCCGTAAGAGTATCCTTGTTATTCTTGCAGACATATCTTTGCAGAGTCCTATATCAAAGTTCAGAAGATATCCTGTTCTGTCAAAGACCTACTGGAGAATAATTGGGAACATTTGGGTAAGTTTGGGTATGACCTGAGTCTTTTTTCAGGCAACTCAAAAGGATGGTATCAAAATTCTTAGTAAGATTTATACATTTCCATCCTTTTTCCTGCTATCCGTAAACCAGAACCTGCTAACCGTTAATTCTAATCTTTTGATATTTAATTAATAATATACATTCGTAATGAATCTACAGGTGCAGCATAATGAATAAATAACAGTCCTCAGACAGGAAATATGAATGGTGAAGCGGTTTAAGAGGAACACCATAGATCTCGCAAAAGAAAAGGAAATTAAAAAATACAATAAAGGACAGTAATAAGAGATTTGAAAATTTGAACTATTAACCATTAATTTAATTCAAAAAGCCATGAAAAGAATGTTTTTAGCAGCAGTACTTATTTTAGCATTATGTTCTGCAACCTTTGCAAAGAAAGTTGTTGCTGAGGGAAAAACCTATTCAGCACTGGGAGACTACAAGATTGAGACAATGGACCAGCCGGTCATTTTAAACGGTAAAGAGCTTGATGCATTCACCGTTTCATATGAGAATACGGGCATGAAGGTCACAGTCGCAGTTGAGAAAACCCGCAAATGTAAAAACTATTATGTTTTATCTGACGGGCTTTCGATCCAGTACACATGCAACAAAAACTATTTCGGTGTCGAACGGTTAACCAAAGATCTTGAAAAAGAGGGTTTTAAGACATCCAATGATGCTCTGAACGCCGAGCAGTATTACCACCAGAGGGTTTTAACAACAGGTGGAAACAGCGACCAGGACAATACAAAACTGATTGCTGCTTACTTCCCGTTCCTGTTGAAAGATCAGGAAGGTGTTCTTGCAATAAATTAAAGATTGATCTGTAGTACGATCAGTTCTGGTTTAGGTTTTTATTTAACTCGAAAGGGGCTTCAGAAAGGCCCCTTTTGATTTATTCCTCATTTATGTCTGTGAATTACGACCTGAATTCTAACCTTTGAACCGTGACATATGGACCAGGAACAGGTCCTTTCTGTTCCTGGATACCGGGATCTCTGAACCATCTGTCATTTCGATATACCCTCCCTCCCTTCTGACGTATTTCTTTACGTATTTCAGGTTAATAAGGTGTGAATTATGCGGGCGGAAAAAGTATCGGTCATTCAACAGATCCTGGAACTCCTTCAGGTTTTTGGATACAAGCATCTTACGGTTTCCTGTAATAAAGAACCATGAATAACTGCGATCTGCTTCAATACGGATTATATCTCTGGGATTCAGATATTCCATACCGTCTGATGTAGGAATGGCGAGACGCGAAGGAAGCCCTGTCTTAAGGTTCTCGAGGAGTACCCTTATGTTTTCATTACCGCGGAACAGATTGCTGCCACGTTTCTGAATAACCTTATTTACTGCATCGATAAACTCGTTAATGTTAATAGGTTTAAGGATGTAATCCACTGCACTGAACTTAATTGCCTTGATAGCATAGTGGTTAAATGCAGTTATGAATACGACGTCAAAATCCTTTTCAGGGAAATGAGTCAGAAGATCAAATCCTGTACCGTGAGGCATCTCAACATCGAGGAATACAAGATCAGGCTTCTGTTCCCTGATCAGTTGAACACCTTCCTTTACATCATGGGCTTTGCCTGCAACCTCCAGTCCGGAACAATATTCACCTATGATCGAAGATATGAAGTCGACCGCATCCGGTTCGTCA
This sequence comes from Bacteroidales bacterium, assembly GCA_015712185.1. Lineage (GTDB taxonomy): Bacteria > Bacteroidota > Bacteroidia > Bacteroidales > VadinHA17 > LD21. Next base: position 4,008 of record JADDYF010000069.1, on the reverse strand, counting down.
TCTATAACTATGGTTTTCAGCCTTTTTGTCATGTAAGGATAGGTATATGCAGTTCCACCCGGGTTCCCGCCGGATCACCTGCTTCATTTTTAAGGTCAGTATATAATGTTTTCAGGCTTGTTCCATACAGGGCATTTACCAGGTCAAGTCTCGATGCTGTGATCTGGGTTCCAAGTGAGTTATGGTTCTTTTCCTTCATTACCTTCCTCTCCTGAGCTGCTTCGCGGCCAATGCCGTTATCTTCAATTGTGCAAAGAAGATAATCTGTATTCAGCTTGATGTCAATTTTAACTGATCCCTTGCCCTCACGCGGCATAAGTCCATGACATATTGAATTTTCGACATAGGGTTGTATAAGCATTGTCGGTACTTTATATATGAGGGGATCTATATCATCGTCAACTTTTATTTCAAAATCGAACTTATCCTTAAATCTGATACATTCAAGCTCGAGGTAGAGATTAAGGGCGTTAAGTTCGTCAGCCAGGGGTATGGATGTATGCTGGGAGTTCTCAAGGACTTTGCGCATAAGGTTTGAGAACTTGGTGAGGTAATTGTTAGTTGCCAGCTTATCGTGCTGGTACATATAATATTGAATAGAATTCAGTGTATTGAAAATAAAATGGGGGTTCATCTGCTGACGCAGGTTTGCCTGGGTGATCTCAGATATTTTATGGTTCATTTCGCTTATCCGTCTCCTGGCTTTCAGCTGTGATCCTCTCCAGAGAAGGAATCCAATGGCAATTACCAGGATGATGAATCCTGCAAATCCATAGATCAGGAGTCGCTGGTTCTTCAATCTGAGTGAAAGCAGTTCAACTTCTTTATTATGGGTATCAGCTTCATATCGTATCCTCGCACTGGTGAGACCCCTGCTCGCTTCCATTCTTATCAATTCATCGCTGTATTTTTTAAAAAGAACGTAGTTTATATATGCGTTTGTCGTATCTTTTAATTTTAAGTACATATTACTCATATCCTTATAAATCCATTGCAGATTATACCAGTCGTTAATCTTTACTGCCTGGTCAATTGCCATCTGGTAGTATTTTACAGCTTCCCCGGGATTTTTAAGATCGCGATATATTGTCCCGAGGTTTCCAAGTGAGTTGGCTATCATCCTGTAATCCAGGGATCTATTATAACTGGCAATAGAAGAATCGTACATATTCCTGAGATAGAAATTCCATCCGATTTGTGCATATGACGATGCCGCACCGATAGAGTCTTTTCTTTTTAAGGAGATTTCGAGACTTTTTCTCAGAAGCGAATCTGCCTGTTTGAAGTTCCACCTTTCAGATTTTGCTGAATCTCCCAGAAATGAACCTCCCAAAAGGTACAGACCTCTCTCAGCTGATGAAGAATCGTTCTCAGCAAATCCTGCATCAATCATCAATTGAAGATTTTCCCGATAGTTTTTCAGATCTCCAACTGTATTATATACGTTTGCCTGTCCAAAATAGCTCCTTGGAATCATTCCTTTCAGTCCTTTTTTCTTTGAAAGCGCTATGCTGTTCTCGAAGTGCTCGATGCTTTCCTTGAAGAATCCTGTCTGATGATAATATTTGCCAAAGAAGATCATTGTTCTTGCCTGCACAGAGGATTCACCTGAACCGACAGATTGCTTCATTGCAAGAGATGCTTCTTCTGATGCACTGCTGAAATCGCTGGTAGAGAAATGGTACTCCGCAAAAAGAAGATGTAAAAGGGCCGGAATTTCAATATTTTTCTTTTCACATATTTCCAATGCTGAATCAATGCAGGCTTTTGCCTCCTTTTGCATTGCTTCTTTTGAAGAAAGATATTTAAAACCTGTCCTGGTAAGAGAGTTGATCTTTGCAGTGTCTTTCTGAAGATCCCGGGGAATTTTGATCATTAAGTCAGGAGTATTGCGTACGAATGCAATAGTAGTCTGAGAAGTACAGAACATCAGGACTAAAAACAAAATTGGCAGTCTAAAAGCTTTCATATTCATTCATTTTGCAATTAGGTGCAATACAAAGATAAACAATTCAATATCAACAAAATAATTCCTCAAATAAATTACACGATCAGGGCTGGAAATTATGCCTTAAATTAAACTTTTATGCAAATTTTACTGCATCCCGATCTACAAATTGCAGTTTTGAGTTGACGGATGGAAGGTTACCGGCTACAGGTGACCGGCGAACGGCTACCGGCGACCGGCGACCGGCTACCGGTTGACGGCTGGCAGGTGGCGGCGTGTCAGGATCTCAGTGGATTTATCGGAGCGGATTTACAGGTTTGATCTTAACCGTAAAATCAAACCTCTGCGGCATTACCTGGTATTCAGGGAAAACCGACAGGGCAGTACAACCCACTCCGCTTGTGGCATAGTCGAAGTTAAAAGTAATCCCGTCAAAAGGACGAAGCTGATAGGTATAATATGCTTTTGTCAGGTTATCGGTTGAAAAGGGATAGGCGTTGAAGTTGAATGGCTTGTCTCCTCCAAACTCCAGGCCTGTTCCATCGTCACCGGTCATTCTCACCCACCGGTTGTCGGTCCTCAGACCATGATCCTGGGGTATCAGATATGGTTCATACATATCTTTTACAGTTGATTTGTAAACACCGATCCTGTATCCGTTCTTCCTGTCAGGATAGTTTTCCTGCGGCCCCCTTCCGTACCATTCAACATTCTTAAGCGACGGGCTGAGTATCCATTCGAGTCCGATCCGCGGCAACCAGGCAGGAGTATCGCCGTTCGGGATAACAGAGTGTTCAATTATCATTTCACCTTCACCTGAAACTAAATACCTGTACCTGTTAATAAATCCTCCCCTTCCGTTAGCCAGGAGTACAACATTCCTTATTTTAACTTCAACATTATTATTATCGAGGATACTGAAAGTGAAATCCTCCGTCATAGTTTTGAGTGAATGAAGCCCTGCTGAATACCATTCTGAAGCGGCAAACCTCCCATACCCGTCAGTCCGGTGCTTTGTATTTGATGAACGGTAATTCCATTCGTCAGTCTCATTTGCCAGGGGAGCCCGCCATACATTAAGGGCAGCGCCTCTCTTTATCATTTCTCTTCCTGAAACCTTCAGTGAGGCCAGAATTCCGGTGCTTTCATCAAAAATATATTCAAAGTCCTTTCCGGATAATTTCAGCTTTTTGTCTTCCTCCTGTACTGTTAATAAATTAACAGATTGGCGGTCAGATTTTTGTCCATTAACAATCCAGGGCAGACCGATCTGTTCCCAGGCAATTTCAAATCCGTCTTCAGCCCACTGTGTGTTCCCTTTCTGATAAAAACCTATGAGCAATCTGTACTCAGCGCCCTCTTTCAATTCAGGTTTTCTGTAAGGTACAGTCATTATTCCTCTTTCCTGTGGCGGTATATCGGGTGATATCTCCCCTTTGTCAATAATTTCAGCATCTGCGCTCAATATCCAGATTGTCCGTAATTCATTAAGATTTGTAAAGTGATATCTGTTAATTATCTCGATTTCTCCTCTGTCAGCAGAGACCAGCTTAACGTTCACAGGCTGCCCCGATTTCTTAATCTGCCACATTTCGGGCTGGGGACGCCGGTCAGGCCAGATGGAACCATATGTTCTGGCTCCGATACCATAGCTGAAGAAATTGCCCTGCTCTTTCATTTCTTCAAATTCGAGCCATAATATTGCCTCTTTTTTCAATTCTGAAGAAGGGGGCTTCAGCTCTCCGGGAGCAACAACCTTGTTGAAAATGCTTACCTGATCTATTATTGCGTCGCAAATATAAACGGTTGTCTCCTGTCCGTGGATCTCGGCATTACGTCCAATATTCACAGGGAATGGTGTATTTCTGATATTGCCTGTCACGGGTTTCCTCATGCTTTCATTTTCATCAATTGTCAGATAAATTGACTTCCCGTCATAACCGGCAACAACATGATGCCAGCTATTTTCCCAGTTTCCGGGAAGAGCTATCTGTACCTTGGTCCTCATCCGGGTTGTAAGATAAAATTCAAGGGAGTCTTTTCTTATCTGGCGGATCCCG